>JAIPGO010000064.1 GCA_021736135.1 Candidatus Cloacimonadota bacterium | reverse complement strand
AATATATGATCTACTGAATATCTCTATTAAAACAGATCGTAAAATTACAAAAAATACTATCCAAAAGTAGTGCCCAAATTGAAAATCCGATCATTATATATCAATAACTTAGCCTCGATTTGTCGAAAGATGGGCTAATATAGTTCGTTATGGTTCTGGGAGTCACTTCAAAGAAATCTGCAACTTGATCTATCAAAAAGACAAGTTTACCTTCAAAAATGATCCCCTGAATATCCACTGCCTTTTGAATCTCTGAAATCGCATACCGGTTATTCAAGATATTCTGCCGGTCAATATTTGAACTTGTTAAATCTTTTCCCATCATCTACCACCTTCGCACTTTCTCATTTTCTCAGTTTCTCACTTTCGCAATTTCTTCTTCCTGAAACAGCATACCCGAAAATCCAATATACTCTTGAATGTTAGCTATCGCATACCGGTTATTCAATATATTCTGCCGGTCAATATTTGAATTAGTCAGATCTTTTGCCATAATTGACACCTTATTCTTAAAATTATCAATTTTCAATTCACAATTCTCAATTAAAGTAACTCCTTCATTATCAAGCATTTTCTTTCATCTTTAATTGTTTAAAAAGCCTCTTTCCTTTTTCTGTTAGACGATACTTCTGAAGTTTGCTGTTAGGTTTTTCAGGTATAGTCATTTCTAAGATATTTTCTCTTAGAGCAGGAACGATGTAGTTCATTCTAAAAGTTGGTTTATGAGTTAAACCTACTTCTTTCATAATATCGCTGCTTCTCTTTTCATCAACTCCAATAGCCATTATTAATGTTTTCACTTGGTCGGTCACTTGGTCGGTCACTTGGTCGGTCACTTGGTCGGAATGCAAGTTAACTGACAATTCACTAACAGGAATAATAACCTTAAATATATCTTCTTCAATCAGTTCCTTCTCCCTTCTTAATAATCTCTAAAAGTATCTCAATCTTCATCATTCATCTCCTGACTCTAACTTGAGGTCACAATTTGTGACCACCTCTTACAATTTTCCATCATCCACTATCCATCGTCCATTAAATAAGTTTTTTCATTTTCACAATTTCACCCCTTCACCCCCTCATTCACTCTTTCCCTCATTCCCTCATTTTATTCTCTCACGTCTCACATCTCACTTCTCACGCCTGAACCTGGTGAAGGAAGCTTTGTCCTCTCAGTCCGCTTTGTCCGCCGGATGTTTATTCACAGACTTAGCAGACCCAGCGGACGAAGGACTCCGTTCCGGCTTTTTTGTGAACTGTCTCGTTGAGCTTCTCGTTTTGTAAAGCCTTTCCGTAAAACCGCCTTCGGCTTTAAATTTTTCTGCGAGCTTCTTTATCTGTCTATCGAGAAAGTAACCTGCCAGGTTGATCAGAGCTAATGCCGCATTTGCCGAATGTTCCGGGTAAAGACTCTGGTAATCAGTAATTTTGGGATCAGCCTGTGCCTGGAGTTTACAGGTTTCCGCTATCCATCGGGCTACTTCATCGGCTGTTTTGAAATTACGGTCTAATAATTCCTGCCTTAGCGGATTATTACGCTCCCACTGTTTTAATCCCTTCTGCCTCAAAAAATCCTCATAATCAAGTTTCAATCCATTTTGTGCAGTAGGCTTTTGCATAGAGTAGTAAGGTTCTGAGTACTGAGAAGTTAGAAAATTATAAGTGAATATCTTTAGATATTTATTATAATTTTGTAACTCTCTCAGTGTCAGAAACTTGCTGCTATTTGTGAAATCCTGCTGCACAAGATGGGTTTCATTCTTCCAGACTAGCCCGGGCGACCTGTGTTAAAATCAATTCCGTTTTTTTGGATGTTCCAGATGCTTCTGATCCCTCTGCAATATTTTGAACGCCGCTTCTGGCTGCCTGTATCATCTGATCCCGTGTGCGACTGTATTTATCTATATAACGTTCACAAAATCTTACCGTAATATCATAAACAAGCCTGGAAAACCTGAAACCTTTTAATTTTCTGTAACCGCCATGCTTAAGAATTATATCATCCATTTTCAACCTCCGCTTAATCCTTAATTCACAATCCTTAATATCTTCAAGTCCTTAATTCTCAATTCTTAATCCTTAATTTCTTCAAGTCTCCTTCGTCCTCTTTGTCGGCTATGTCCGCTGCGTCTCCTCCGAGGCTGCCACCTCGACAAATTAACACTGTTAATTTACTCCAAATACACAGCTAATTTACTCCATACAAATATATCCCCTGATATCTTCAATACTCACATCCTGAAACCATTTATCAATGCAATACAACTTGTTTATATTATGCCAATTAGTTAAATTACTTGTCACATATCCATTTCTATCCTTGAAGAAACTACAGTAATTTCTATCGATAATTATTATCTTCATTTCTGGATTTAGATCCATTGCATTTATTAATGTATAATTAACCCCAGCATCGTTAAAACCATAGCCAGATATAATTAAATAACCAGCTTCATTACATTTCTCCTTAAATTTGCATTTAAGGTCAGCGAAAATATGCCTTTGGTACTGAATAAACTTATTATTTGTTCCAGTTAATATTTCTGGAATATCAGATTCAATTTCATATTCGCGATATTTAATTTCATCATTAATAATTCCATAAGTATCTTTACCTTGAAATCCAAAACGTATCCAGTTAACAGAACCATGTAGCTTATAAAGACTAATATCTATTTCTGGAAAGTAATAATCAACATCATAGCAATATACTTTTTCTTCTAATTTCTTCAAACCATCATTATAACTTATATCAACACTCTTAAAATATTTTTCCAATACCAAGTCATGATTAAGACTAAAAATATCGATCTGTCCAAATTGTTTATTAATATCCTTTAAAATATTGAGATATGATAAATCATCTTTGATCCATTTTTCTGATAATAGCTCTGCAATCATACTTCTACAATAAAGAATTGTAATGTTGAATAGATCAACCAACTTACTTCTATCCATTTTTAATTCTTTTTCTATATTCTTTAGTGCAGATTCGTAAATTATTTTATTGGTTACTTGAGAATAATAATTATTAATATCAATTATAATATCCAATATATCTTCGTAATTATAATCTGAAGTAACTAGATTATTCTCTATATATTTATACAGTCTAATAATATTATAAACCTTATCACTTTTATTTCTACGGTTTTTTCTGTAATCCCGCGTGTTAATTGAAATTTAAAATCATTATATCTTTCTATATTATGGGATGTAAATTTCTTACTTTCATCATTATATAAACCAAACGTATGTCCATTCCTTAATACAGAACCAATATCTTTACAATTTGGCATACCTGCCGGTATTGATATTCCAGAACCTAACAGCAACATTATTTTCATCTTCTTTCCTTTATTATATGAGTCGAATTATTCTATTGTCTTAACACATCGAAATCCAACACTGCTTCCTGATCCAGTTGGATTATCCTGATCAACAAACCATGAACATAACCATCCTATCATAGACTCAGTTATGTACCAAGATCCACCTTTAAGTACTTTTTGAGAAGTATATATCCAACTTTCAGTCCAATCCCAAACATTTCCACACATATCATAACATCCATAAGGGGAAGGACTATCAATTGTTCCATTTTCGCCATTATAATACCCAACTGGTGTTGTTCCATTATCCCACGGATCCCCACTATTTGAATAATTTGCTCTTTCTCCACTTAATTCATCTCCCCATGGATAGTCGAAACCGGTTATTCCTCTTGCTGCCATTTCCCATTCTTGTTCAGTTGGTAATCTCCATCCATAATATTCAGCATAAGCATTTGCACCAAACCAGCTTACTTCTACTACTGGATGATTTTCAAATCCTTCTTCAATAATAAAATTTATTCCATCCCAGTCTATCCTGCCTGATTCATCCAAATTGTAATACTCATAATCACCTTCAGTCCAGTATTCATCACCTAAATAATATCCAATAACTGATGAACCACTAATGCTGATTAAGCCATCTTCGAGCGCTGATTCTAAGTAATCTCCATACTGCTCATTGGTTACTTCGTTCTTCATTATTACAAAGTCATGGTCCATCGTTAGTATTTCATCATCTTCTCCCCACGTAAATGTACCAGTTTGAATAAAAACAAAATCTGAAAATGCCGTTACCTCATTAGAAGGTTCAGACTCAAAACTTTGATAATAGGCTTTGATTTTGTATTTATCTAAAATATTTGGATTAAAATCATTCCAAAACCTTATGCTGGGATTCATAATATCTTCATACAACTCCCATTCATCATTAAACGCCTTTTTTTCTATCCTGAATCCTTCAATTCCATCAATCTCATATTCCCAAGTAAGCATTATTTCATAGCCTCCCAATTCTTCAAGTTCAAGATTTTGCGGTGCCGGAAAAGTATTATCAATCACTCCAGTTTGAACACTACTCGATTCTTCGTCTTCATAATACCCATAAACCCGATACTGCAAATCCTCATTAATTTCAGCTTCCACATCAGACCAGGATACAATATTTTCGTTTAATACAGCATATTCACTTATCCAGGCACCTGTCCCTACTCTCTTATCAATCTTAAATCCTTCTTCTCCCACGCTGTTATCCTGCCAGGTTAACTGAATCGTGTAAATATTCACATGTTCATATTCCAGATCACTTGGCGGAGGAATCGTGGTATCGATATCTTCAATCAGCACATAATCGGATACTTCATCTTCCAAATAGATATAAACGCGATAGGAGATGAGTTCATTTACTTCCACTTCTTCATCAATCCAACTGTAGATTGCTCCTTCTGTTACTCCGTATTCTTCAATCCAGTCTTCATCTCCTACTTTTTTGTCAATTTTGTAACCGCTTTGTCCAAAGCAATTGCATGCCCAGCTCAACTCAATCTGGTTCAGAGACAGTATCAGATAATTTACATTTGAAGGCGTGGGAAGATCGTTGTGGATCGCAGTTCCCGGTTCATAAGTCGATTGATAGATACCGGCAAAAGTTCTTAGTCTGTAGGTGATGATCTCATTAACCGGAACATCTTCATCAAGCCATTCTTCCACATTTTCACCGGTTATCGCTAATCCTGCAATGTATCCACTTCCGCTGGCAGATCTATCTATAATATAACCATCTTCACCTTCTGCATTATCAATCCAGTGAATTCTAACACAATTAACCGCTATTCTGCCATATCCGGTATAATCAGGAGCGGGAATCTCTGTTTCCAATGAATCAATGACTCCATCAGAGATATGCTCACCAAAATCAATGCAGACCTTGTAGGCAATACTATTCAGCATATCTCTCAGGCAGATATCATCTGTATATGTTTCAGTATCCGGTACAAGTTCAGCTAGCATTACAAAATCATTGTCATTTATGCTTCGATAGATTATAAATCCTTCCTCTGCCAGGATATGATCCTGTTGCCAGTCAATTTGAAAAGTGTGAATATTGACCGGTTCAATGCTTAGGTCAGCTATTTCCGGCAGAGAAGTATCAATAAGGTCAGATTCTATATATTCAGACTCATATTCTCCAGCATAAGCCATAATCCTGTAGGTAATATTTCTATCCACAGGGACATTCTCATCCAGCCAGGTAGTTATATTCTCTTCGGTGAGATGATATCGGTGATGCCATAGATTATCACCAATTTTACGATCGATGCAGAATCCTTCTTCCCCATTAGAATTATCTGTCCAGTTCAGTCTTATCTGATCTATGTTGATAATATGATACTGCAGATCACTGGGCGGCTGTAAATTTATCGCACATACAGTCATTACATAATCCGAATAGTCATCAGCCAGATATCCCCTCAGTCTATAATGCACAGTTCCCACGCTGTCCCGCACATTTATGTCATCCAGAAATTCGTCAGTATCTGCAGGTAGATCAGCAATCTGAATATATATACCGTCATCGATTGACCGTTCCAGCAGAAATCCATCTTCACCAATTATATGATCCTGCTCCCAGTTCAATTGAAATGTGTGCACATTCACCTGCTCAATACTCAGATTTTCAATTACGGGGAATGTATTATCTATCAGTCCGGAAGTTAAGGAATTAGAAGTATTTTCACCACTCCAGGCGTAAATTCTATATTGCAGTCCGCAATTTATATTCGCAGTTTCATCAATCCATGCCAATATATCACCACTAACCTGAGCATAACCCAAAGTCCACACCCCATCCACGTTTTTATCAATTACAAAGCCAGCTCCACCAACTGAATTATCGTCCCAGGTTAATTTTATACGGTTAACAGCCAGTTTCTCATATTGCAGATCACCTGGTGCCGGAAATATTACTTCACTACTGATCTCTACTGCTGCCGATCTTTCCTCACCCACGCAGGTATAAACACGGTAATAAACATTCTGAAAGCCCCTGCTTTCGTTAATATTATCATAAAACCAATCCCGGTCTTCCGGTAAGAAGGCAATTTCAGAGAATTCTCCTGCATCAATTTTTCTTTCTATAATAAAGCCATCCTCACCCCGGATAAGAAACTGATCCCAATGCAGATTAAAATGGCTGACGTCCATCTGCCCAATGGTCAAAGCTGCCACTTTTGGCAGAATATTATTTAAAGTATCGCTCACAGCAGCCTCTGAATGATTATCTCCTGCATAAGCCTTTACCCGGTAACGCAATACCGCATTGACCGCTGCCAGCGTATCTGACCAGAATTCCACATTTTCTGCGGTTATGCCATATCCATCCGACCACACTCCGTCAATTTCCCGGTCGATCACGTAGCCGTATTCCACAGGGCAATTATCTTCCCAGAGCAGGCTGATATTTGTTAGATCTAATTGTATAACCGTCAATTCGGTTGGTGCTTCCAGCGTTATTGCCGGATCGCAGGGATTCGATTTTTCCGGCATTTCACTACAGGATATAAGTGTGATTATCAGGATCATCATAAGAAAATAGCGCCTCATAATTGCCCCCCTTTTCTGCGGCTGACACCGCACACGAATAATATCTGCGGCTGACACCGCATGCATTAACACTGTTAATGCACTCCAATAATCATCCATCGTCCATCGTCCATCTGTTTATAGTTTTTCCTCATATAAATTTATAGTCAAGTTTAAAAAGAAAAAATTTCGCATCCCCCCGAAATTGTTAAAATACTTCGACTGTTGTGAAGTTTATTTCCCTGAAAGGGATATATTTGTATAGCGTAAGGTTGGCTCGGTACTCCGAGACTACCTTATGAATGATGCATCCCCCCCCCTCCCCATCGGCGCTAGCGCTGATGGGGAGGGGGGGATCTCATTTTTTACATAAGGTAGCACCTGCGATGCAACCTTACGCTATACAAATATATCCCGTACCGGGAATTATAAGAGATAAATCCTGAATATATCTTTATTAAATAAGAAGTTTCGCCATATCATGAATAATAAAACGGGGGATGCGAATAAAAAGAAAAAACTGGTTATCCGAATATCTCAGTAAAGCTTTACATTAAGATTACATTGAGGAAATTTCCTATAAAATATTCCTTCATGACAGGATTATAAATGAGACATTATGAAACGATTAGTTTCTTCGACTTTCAGAAACAATATTCAAGAGAAGACACCTGGAAAGTTTGACCTACATTCAATGTAGATGGGGCTGTGTCACAACTCCGGAATTTCTTAAAAACCACTGAAGGCACTGAAAAACACTGAAAAAAGCCAGATAAATGATATATCCATATTCTATTATAGATAATGTAGTTACATTTTATTTTACGTCTTTATCTTTTTCAGTGAAATTCTGTGCCTTCAGTGGTTGATAAAAAAAAATATTATGTTGAGAAACAGTCCCCTACATCAATGTAGATTAATCTTTCCAGATTAATCTTTTTAAAAGTCAAACTGGAAAGTTTGACCTACATTCTGCCCTGACATAGAAATTCGTAATCCTCGCGTTCACGCACATAAAACACTGTTCCTGATAAGAATTGTGTTAAAATTTTTTTCAAAAGCATTTTCATGGCATTTTCCAAGGATCAACATAGATCAATCTAACGATATTATGTTAGATTGTGCCTTGTTTAGGCTGTGAAAATGCCGTGAAATTGTGTAATCTATTGAATATTAGTGTTTTATGAATTTTTTTAATCCATATTATGCAATAGGATATGATGAAGAGTAGGAACTGTTTAGTAGTTATTTACAACTTCCCAGGCAATGGTTTGTAGTATTTCGGCTTCTTCGTGATTAATTGACGGATCGGGAATATAGGTGCACCCGACCGGATTTTCATTCCAGAGTTGAGCATAAATAACCAGCGCTGCCAGATATGTACCCTGCCAGCTGGGGTGCGAGCCATCTACGGCATATAACTCGATTTCCGGATGCTGCAGCCGTACTTCCGCAAAAGCCAGGCCAACCGGGCAAACCGGAGCGTTCAATTCTGTTCCAATAAATGTATATGCTGCTGCCAGCCCGTTGATCATACCCGGATCATTTTCTCGTGCCCAGGTCATAAAAAATGCCGTTTGACTCCCGTTTTCCGTGATCAGGCTATCCAGAACCGCGGCATATTCATAGAATAGATCGGGATCATCTATGGGACGGGTACTCTGTTCCTGCAAAATCACATAATCATAAATTCCGGAATTTATCTCTGCCAGAGAAGTTTCATTTGTGGAATGCATTTCCAGGGTGCAGCCGCCAGGCGTATTCGCGAAAGTATCAATTTCCCATACCGGATTTAAGGCAGAGGCAATTGCTGCTACGTGATTATTCAATCCACCATTATAGGCAGTATAACTATTCCCGAGAAAAAGGATATGATGTGGTTCCGGTGGAAGCAGATCGCTCAGGTCAATCGTAATTACCAGGTTTCCGGTTAGTTCCAGCAATGTTACGCTGATCTCCACTTCCACAGTTTCTCCGGCAATCACTTCTGCGCTGCCGCTTCCCGTGGCAATGAGAGTTTCACCTTCAAATATCTCAACAAAGATGTTATATATCCCCGGTTCCAGATTGGAAAAAGTACCGGATGCCAGGCTGCCGTTTATAGTCAAGTCCTGCGCTGAATTATAATTTCCGCAACTGATGGTAACATGCACTCTGCTCACTTCATAGCCAAGATCTTCCAGCGTAGCCAGGTTCATTGTCAAAGGTATTTCCCCAAAAACATCATCCTCAATATCTGTAGCCACCGTGCAGGAAACCAGCAAGGCTATCATTAAAATCACACCAGCCAGTAATATCTTACTCTTATAATTTTCCATTTTCAATTTTCCATTTTCAATTATTTATCTTCCCACCGGCGCCAGATAGATCACAAATTCATCGACTCCATCCAGTTCCAGCAGTTCATCGACCTTCTTCTGGTCATAAGCGGCAATGCCGCAGGTTCCGCAACCGGCAGCTTCTGTTGCCAGATAGAGGTTTTGACCCACGTGGCCGGCTTCTATGAGAATATTCTTTTTTGCCTGATTGGCATATCTCCATTCCGTACGTTGAGGTATTGCGGACCAGATAAAGCAGACGGCGCAATTTCCCACATAAGGCTGCCCTCTGCCGATATCAGTCAGGATTTCTACCAGATCCGGTTCGGCTTTGAGAAAAAGCAGCCGGTGTTCACGGCTCAGAAAACGGTATAATCCCGGATTTAATCCCGTGATGCGATTAACAGCCAGATAGGTTTCAAAAGGATGTCGGTCTCCCCCGGAAGGAACTGTGCGAAATATCTTTTTTTCTTCAGGTATATATTTACGCACGCCCTGAGTTGCCCATAAAAGCCAGGATAGTTCTTCCAGGCTGAGTTCATCGGTCTTGAAATCTCGCAAAGTCGTTCTTTCACTGATCAATTTATATATATTTTCCTGTTGGATCACTGCCGTTGAAGGTTCTGGCAGATCAATGATTTCCCCGCGTTCCGGAATTTCTTTGAAGGCAGGCGGCTTCAGTTTACCCAAGGTTTGATCTGAATAGTAATATGGTTCCAGGGATTTCAACATTTCCCTGTTCTGCAGCAGATTTTCCATATTCTGCTTATTAGTTGCCAAGGCTTCTTTTACCAGAGTCGGCATATTTTTAATGATTTCCAGCATCCGTTCTTCACCCTTCCAGAATTCATCACGTTCCAGTTCCTTCTGTTTCACCATCTCGCTGCGGAATCTATTCATTTCCTCTTCCGAAAAGCGGTGCAGAAAATGCTCGACCAGCTTGGAAGAACCATGCTTCAATTCCAGATAGAGATACTGGCGAACCAGTCTGTCACTTTTGAAAAATACTTCTTCCAGAAATAAGGTGAATTTCACATAATCGTAATTTTGCACGGTTTCCAGAAAGCTTTTCATAAAAAACCTCCTTACTCAATGATGATCAGAGGAATTCTCATTTCTGCTGACGACATTCCCCCGTGATAACCCTTAAAAGTAACGCCTTTTTCGCCGAACACCTGGTCTTTGAGCACGTAATTCTCTTTCATGAGCAGAATGTAATCACCTATGCGGTCACGGAAACGCGGATTCTCTTCACCCAGACCATACCAGCCTTTGTCTATCACTTCCTGACGACTGAAAAGCTCGCAATATTCGCTCATTTCATTCTGCACATATTGTTCAAAACGATCCTTATATTCGGGTTTAACGTAACAATATGGCACGCGTGGTTCCCCGGAAAAAGGCAGATTCAGCATTGGCGGCAGTTCCGGGAACTTATCAACGCTCATTTCCCTTTCCGGTGTAACCTTGATCATGCCATGATCTGTGGAAATCAGCATTACATAGTTCTTTTTATGCAATTTCTGCTGCAGATACTCAATGGTTGCACATATCTCCTGAAAATGGGCTGCCGTCTCCGAACTGTCCGGTCCCGTCTTATGTTCCAGATGATCGAGAAAACTCCAGTAGCCATAGATATATTTCCCGTTGGCAGATTTTTTATGGGCAGCTTTCAGGATATTTCTGGCAAATCCTTTCAGGTCTTTGTGCCCGTAAAGCACAGATTTTCCCGATAAATATTGCGTTACCGGAGTTTCGATGATGCTTTTATTGGTTACACCATAGCAGTCACGCGACCAGTTTTCATAGATATTTCCGCAATTCAATATTCTGCTCACGTCAATATTCTGCTGCTGATAATCCAGGCGACTGAAACGAGGTGCATAAAGCAGTATTGTGGAACTGGTACCCACTTCTTTCAGGTTCACGAACCAGCCGGTTAAGCCATGATTCAAAGCTGCCATACCAGTCTGATAGGCAACCGTTGCCGTGGCAGTTGTTGTAGGAAATATGGAAGTCATCTCGAATTTTACGTTATCCCCCAGAATGGTTCCCTTTCCCAGCTCTTGCACCAGTTCAAAACCCATGGCATCAATATTCAGCATGATAATAGTTTCTTTCTCTGCCAGGTAATCGGCATCCAGACCTGCCAGAGGTTCATAAAGAGGTTTCGTCTTCATCGTCCTGCTCAGGGTTCCCATCAGGTTTACAATACTGTTTTTATAATCAGGATACATTAATTATTTCTCCTTAATATTTGAGATATTTCAAGCGCTTTGCCAGCGCTTCTTCGCGGCTTAGATCATATCTGAAATCATTCAGAACTTTTAACCAGTTACCATGCATCATATTAGGCAGTATTATAAATCTTCTGCCAAAATCCTGCTGCCAATCCTGTACGGCAGATTCCCGCTCCGCCATGGTGCTGCCTTCAAAGCATTCCGCGAAGTCTATCAGATTATCTCCCAGCAGCAGCAGTATTTCATAGTTTTCTGCAATAAACTGCCGCCTTGGTTCTTTGCTGGATTCTTGCACTTTACAAAGCACCTGTTCTTCAGTTACCTGCGGATATTTAATTTTCTGAAGATTGGCGATTGTTTCCTGCTTTTTTTTCTCACTGCGGTTGGTTACATAAAATATCTTGATTCCCAGGCTGTCTGCTATATACAGAAATGCCAACGCTCCGGCAATCGGTTCGCATTGCATTTCTTCCACCCATTTATTGAAACTGCCCGTATAATTCGTTTTCCCCAGCAAGGCTCGCGCATTATAAGGACTGTTATTCAGCACTGTTTCATCCACGTCCAGAATGATAGCTGCCGGTTTTTCCAGTTGCGTGAGGTCAGTTGCCAGCAGCCGGTCTGTTGCCAGATTATATGCCTGATAACATAATGCCGTATATTCTGCTGCCGTTTGATGATATAGCACGCCTAAAAGCGCCGCTTCATCTTTTACTTCCGGTTCCTCTGCCCGGATCATACTGAAAAAGAGCAATAAAATAACCAGAATAAAAATTTTCTTCATCTTCACCCCTGCCAGATAAATGTAATTCCCACGATCAGGAGAAATGCACCATACAGTTTTTTCACAATAGCCGGCTTCAATCCAATAGCGATGCGCGCTCCACCTAAAGCGCCCACCAATAATCCTAAAGCAACCGGTATCGCTGATAGAAAAGATAATTCCCCGGCATGATTATATAGCAGCACTCCCGGCAATCCCACAGGGAGCAATAACGCCGCTAAAGATGTTCCTGCCGCTTTCCGCTGCTCAAAATGAAATAACGTGCATAGAATGGGAACGATCACCACGCCGCCGCCAATACCGAAAAGTCCGCTCATTACTCCCGCTGCAATTCCCAGCATCAGGAACTGCCAGTCTTTACCCGGATGCGCAATACCGGCAACCGGTTCTGACCTTGTGCTTCTGTTCCAGAATTTCACATCTACCAGAAAACGATAACTCACAAAGATCAGAAAGGCACCGTATAATTTTTTTAATGTCATCACAGGCAGATCAAGCGCCAGCATTGCTCCCAAAGCTACTCCGGAAGCCAGTCCTAGAGCAATAAACATCCCGGCTCGCAGATTCACCAGTTTCTCACGCCGATATGCCAGAACTGCCAATATACCGACAGGTAAAAGCAATGCTGCCAGCGAAGTTCCATTCGCTTCCTTTAAGCCCATGCCCACTACCGTTACCAGCACCGGAACGATGATCACGCCTCCGCCAATGCCAAACATACCACTCATCACACCGGCTAGCAGACCTACTAAACTTAATATTAAATATATCATTGTTCCATTTCTCTGATTTCAGAATAAATGTCAATATTCGTGACTCGGGTTCCGGGTTCCGAGTTCCGGGTTTCGAGTTTCGAGTTTCGAGTTTCGGGTTTCGAGTTCCGAGTTCCGAGTCTCGAGTCCCGAGTCTCGAGTCTCGAGTTCCGGGTTCCGAGTTCCGGGTTCCGGGTTTCGAGTTCCGAGTTCCGAGTCTCGAGTCCCGAGTCTCGAGTCTCGAGTTCCGGGTTCCGAGTTCCGAGTTCCGGGTTTCGAGTTTCGAGTTCCGAGTTCCGACTTTACAATTTCCTTTACACTTAATCTCTGATTTTAATATGAGGAAATAAAAAAGAAAGGAAGAAATATAGATGAAGCTGACTCAGCAGGAACGAACTGCTTTTATCATGATTCTGTTCGGAGTTTTTTTCCGCGGCTTTGTCACGGCTTCCTTTCAGTTTCAGGATATTGTGGCTAAAAAAGCGCTGAGCGCTCTCGACTGGCAGGTTACTATGCTGGTGATGATCTGGCCGCTTTCCAACCTCGTTTCCATCTGGTGGGGAAAACTGATGGAGCGCTCCAGTAATATTGCCCGATACTATTACATTCTGGGAATTTGCGGAAGACTCATTCTCATATTCATGTTCTGGGTAAAAAACTGGTGGGGTTATATGCTCATTATGATCTTTGTTTTCAGTTTCAATTCCATGCAAAGCCCTGCTCAGAGCACCCTTTTCCGCTACGGATTCGGCATCGAAAAAAGAGGACGCCTCTTTGGAATTGCCACCAGCCTGGAAAATGCCGTTATGATTATCTTTGCATCTCTTGCCGGCTACCTGATGGATATTCGTGAAGAATGGTTCCGCCATATTTTTGCCCTGGTTGCGGTGTTTGGACTGCTCTCGGCAGTTTTTTTTGCTAATTCCAAAATCAGTAAACCACCCGTAAAAAACCTGAAGCCTCTCAAACCTAAAGAATTCTTTCTCTCGCCTATCCAAAGATCATGGGAAGTGCTTCGTGATAACAGGCTCTTCCGCACTTTCGAAATCAATTATTTCATCTATGGACTGGCCTTCATGATGATTCTGCCCGTGATTCCCAAATTTATGGTCGATACCATAGGTATGAATTATTCACAGATGTTCATTTCCAAAAGTGTGATCGCCCGTCTGGGTCTGCTTTTTCTGGCACCTTTGGCAGGAAAACTGCATGATCTCTATAATCCCGGCAAATTCAGCAGTATCGCTTATTTTGTCATCGCCTTCTATCCGCTGATACTCTTCTTTGCCAGCTTCAATCCCGGCTGGGAATATGCCGCTTACTTCGTTATGCTCGCATTTCTTTTTAACGGCATCGCCATGGCTGGCATAAACGTTTCCTGGAATATCGGCTCCATCTATTTTGCTGGTCCCGATGAAGCTCCTATGTTCCAGAGCGTTCACGTTACCTTGACCGGTGTGAGAGCTATATTCGGACCATTAATCGGATTTGTGGTCATGAAAATGTTCAATTACCAGGCTGTACTTGTTCTCTCCACCCTGGTTTTCCTCTTCGCAGCCCGGCAAAGCCTGAAACTCGGAAAAGTAATTGAAAGAAAGGAAATAGTGAGAAGTGAGAAGACGTGACTCGAAACCCGAAACCCGAAACCCGTAACTCGTAACTCGTAACTCGAAACTCGAAACTCGAATAACGCTGAGTGCAGTGGCTCAGGTGGATTTAGTATCTTTGTTTCTCTCGGAACCAGGCGGTGATGCGGGAGCTGGTTTCCTGGGGATTACGACAGATTATGGTAGGTGCCGGGAGGGTTTCAATAAAATATTTTCCGTAACGGTCGTGTAGGCGGGAAATGCGGTTATCCAGCACGATGATGACGCCGGTATCTGTTTTTGATCTGATGAGTCTGCCATATCCCTGGCGGTATTTTAAGAGTGCTTCCGGCAAAGTGTAATATTCAAAGGAATTCTTATTTTCGCGTTCCAGTTTTTTTATTATAGCTTCCACAACGGGATCGCCAGGCGACGGGAAGGGGAGTTTATATATAATGATCTGCGCCAGGGCATCACCGGGAACATCCACGCCTTCCCAGAAAGAGGCAGTACCCAGAAGCACGCCTTTTCCGTGGTCGCGGAACTGGTTCAGCAGATTTGTACGGGAAGTGCTGCGGGACTGCACGAGCAATTTAACATCCTGGGGCAGTTCTTCTGCCAGTTTTTTATAAACGGCATCCATATCATTATAGGAAGTAAAAAGCACGAGAGTTCCACCAGGCACCATCTGGCAGCTTTCCGCAATAAATTTCACCGCCTGGGGAAAGAAGAAAGTATCGGAATATTTGGGAAGATAAGATGTATTCAGCACAACAGACTGCCGGGCATAATCAAAGGGCGAAGAAACTATCTGAACGCGGACTTTCGCTTCATTTGCCAGATCAAGTCCCATACCGCGTTCGTAATATTTAAATCTGCCACGTATGGCCAGAGTTGCAGATGTGAAGATGATGCTATCTTTACTGTTATAGAAATATTCCGCCATTTGAGCGCCGATATCCAGAGGTACCACGTTCAGCACGCCGGCAGGATAATCGGTGTCACTAATGGAAATACGGGAAAACCAGTAAGCGTAAGCGTCATAATCCGGCTGACTGAAATCACCAAGTTGTTTATAAATTTCCTGAATGCGGTTCTGCATTCGGGAAGCCATTTCCAGGTGGGTATCATAATTGGCGAGGTGACTGCCTTCGACGAGTTTGAGATTATTTTCGAGCAAAGCTCCTTGTTCCGAAAGCTGGTGCAGTTTTTCCTGCATCGGCATTACCTGATGCATGAAGCTGAGATCAGGTACCTGCGCAAATTTTCCATAATCAGCAGCATCGGTATAAAAGCTGAGTTTGCCAAACTTTGTATATTTATTAACGGTTTCGCTGATATCCCAGAAGAACTGCGGAAATTGTTCGCGGCATTCCTCAATGAGATTGATCAGGTTTTCGAGCTCATTGGCGAGCATATCTTTTTTAGTCTGGGGCAGCATACTTTTCTGCAGATCGCTCTTTAAGCCGGCAATGGCACCGCTTTGATATTCCTTACGAATCGTGAAAAGAAATAGGAAGAAATTCTGAATATCAGGCCAGCTAAGACTGAAACCAAGTTCAGAATGAGCCACATTCGGCAGGTTATGTGCTTCATCGATAATGAGTCTGCCGAATTCACCCAGGGAGCTGTTTTCCATGGTGGCATCCGCCAGCAGCAGATGATGATTGATGATCACAATATTGGCTGTTTCAGCGAGTTCACGTTTATTCATCAGGTAGCAGGATTTTCCGTAGCGGCAGCGTTTACCCTGGCAGAAATGGCGGTCGGAAACCACTTTTTTCCAGGTGGAACTCATGCGTCCCGTGTTAAAGGAATTATTTTCGACTATATCACCTGTCTTAGTGAATTTTTTCCAGACAACCAGGCGCATCAGGTCGGATATTTCCCAGGAAGCAGCAGTCCGTTCCCAGGAATGAAGCAATTCCTGCCATTTCTTTTCACAGATATAGTTGCTGCGTCCCTTCAGAAGAACCGCTTTAAAGGGAACCTGCAGGCATTGTTTAATAAGCGGAAGGTCTTTGGTAAAGAGCTGTTCCTGCAGATTCTTGGTATTAGTGGAAATTATTACTTTTTCTGAGTGAGTGATGCTGAATTGCACTGCGGGAACGAGGTATGCCAGCGATTTACCAACGCCAGTACCGGCTTCCACCAGCAGATGTATTTTATCTTCAAATGCCTGGGCAATGCTTTCTGCCATTTCCAGTTGCCCGTTACGGAATTCATAATCATCGAAGATAGCGGCAAGTGAGCCAGCTTCTCCAAAAACTTCCGGCAGACTCTGCAGCACGGGTTTTTCGATGCTGCTGTCAATATAGGTCATATCGGGAATATCATATTCAGGGGCAGGTTTAGGAAGTAATGCCGTTATTTTCTGCTGATTGACCATCTTGTTCAGCAAATGCTCCAGATGCGAATATTCCTCTGTTCTGCCGGACATGCGATAAAGAAGTTCGGTGGTTGCCAGGTCTATATTGCGTTCAATGAAATCGAGCAGTTTCAGGAACAGATACCCCGTGGCTTCGGCATCATTGATAGCACGATGCGCACCTTCCAACTCCAGTCCGAAATAACTGACCATCGTCTCCAGTTTATGGTTTTCTGTCGTCGTTAAGAAAATCTGGGAAAGCGGCAGGGTGTCATACATAATATTATGGAGCGGCATTTCATTCTGCAGATGGAGACGTGTATTGATGAATTCAATATCGAAGCGGGTATTATGACAAAGGAGAATGTGATTCTGACAGAAATTTTTCAATTCTTTAAGAGCAGCGAGTTCATTTTTACCTTTTGCCAGCATTTCGTCAGTAATGTTAGTAAGTTTTTTAATAAAAGCAGGCACAGGACGTGTCGGCTTAATAAAAGTATTATATTTCTCTTTGATCTCACCCTTTTCAAACCGGATCGCGGCAATTTCAATGATCTCGTCCGTCTGCTGCTCCAGCCCGGTGGTTTCGATATCCAGAACAACGAAGTCCAGTTGCCGGCTCAGAGGTTTGATTTCATTTTGTTTCAATCTTCTTCATCCTCGCTTTTGGCGATTCCGTAACGCTGGATTTTCTTGATCAATCCCTGTCTGCTCATGTTTAAAACACGGGCAGCCTGGGTCTGGTTGCCATTACTTTCTTCCAGAGTCTGCTCGATAATTTTCTTTTCCAGACGTTCCACCTGGGCTTTGAGAGAATTATTTTCCAGCAGGTTCAGGGTCTCGATATCTTCCTGGAAATGGAATACTTCCGGTGAAAGATCAGATGATTTGATAAGGTCATCATCATCTGCCAGAGTCACGGCGCGTTCAATCTCGTTTTCCAGTTGTCTTATATTTCCGGGCCAGCTGTAGTTCATCAGGTAACGCAGCGCTTCTTCGGAAATACCACCAACTTTTTTACCAATCTTTTTACAGTATTTATCCAGAAAATGTACACTAAGAAGCGGAATATCGCTACGGCGTTCACGCAGAGAAGGCACCTGTATGCGGATCACGTTCAGGCGGTAATAAAGATCCTGGCGAAATTCGCTACGTGCCACTTTTTCTTTCAGACTCACATTTGTGGCGCAAACCACGCGTACATCAACTTTTTCCGTAACCGTAGAGCCAACTCTCTTGATTTCGCCTTCCTGCAGAAAACGTAGAAGTTTTGCCTGCGTGGAAAGACTGATATCAGCAATCTCATCCAGAAAGAAAGTGCCGCCATTGGCAATTTCAAAAAGACCTTTTTTATCATGCGTAGCGCCGGTGAAAGAGCCTTTAACGTGCCCGAAAAGTTCACTTTCCAGGAGCGTTTCCGGTAATGCACCGCAATACTGGGCGACAAAATGCTTGTTCCGCCGGATACTGTTAAAATGTATTGCTCTGGCAATAAGTTCCTTGCCGGTTCCGCTGTCTCCTTCCAGTAAAATTGTGGTGGGAGTATCCTTGATCTTGTCAATTAGCCGGAAAATATGCTGGATCTTTTCACTATTGCCGATGATTTCGGGGAAATCGCTGCTTTGTGCCAGTTCTTCGCGGATAGAAGCATGGGAGCGTTGCAGCTTGGCAAAGAGGATATTTTCAACGATAACCACAAGCTGATTGCAGAGAGCAGAGATCAAATTAACGATCTTTTCATTGAAATAGCGGGTTTCATAGCGTGAAAAGAGCAGGACTACGCCTTTCTTTTCATTACGCACCGTAAGGGGGAAGGAGATGATATTATTATATGACGGTGCAAAGTGTGGCTGCTTGTGGTTCATGGCTTCATTCAGATCATAAGTGCCTTTGATCACTTCCATCAGGATATCAAAATCTTTATCATGCGCTGAAAAATTATTATAGAAGAGATATTCCCATTTGCTGTTCACCTGGTCATTATGATAAAAGGCGATTATGCCGCCATCCGCTTCGGCAAACTCAGAAACCTTGTCTATGGAAAGCTGCATCAGCGAATCGAAGTTCTGGATACTGTTTAGTGCCTGTGTGACTTCATAGAACTGGTTCAGCAACGATTCCTGCTGCTTTGATTCCTTCATCTGAGACTTGAATTCGCGACGGATATGATTGATTAAAATATCGTTTTCTTCCAGGAATTTAACCGCGCCGAATTTCTTGATGATAGCCTTGTTTTCTTCCAGGATCTGCAGAGCCTGTTCCCATTCGCCTTTTTGGGAAATCAGACGTGCATATTCGTAATTTGCCAGGGTCAGTTCAAAATTCTTATTTGTCTTGCGGAAATTTTCAACTGCTCTCACGAGATCGTTCAAAGCAGCTTCACTATCATTGATATTCAGGATTGCCCGGCGGTAATAAACCTGACCCAACCTGTATTCGTCATTTAGTTCTTCCGCCAGTTTAAGGGAATACTCAATGTAATAACGGGCACTTTCCAGGTTACTGGTACGAATGAAATACAGCGCTTGTCCCAGAGCACCTTCAATGATCTTGTCCTTCTGCCCGATAGTTTTAAAAAATTCGTAGCTGTTTACCAGATAACTGTAAGATTCGCTGTATTTGCTCATCAGCGTCAGGTTCAAGCCCATATTGCCAAAAAGATCGGCTTTCTGAAATTCATCGTTGAATTTGGGGAGCAGCTCTTTTGCCTGCTGATAAAAATCCATTGCCAGTTCCAGTTCACCCCGGCGCATATAAAGCTCGCCTATGTTATTATAACTCTGGCACAGTCCTTCAAAAAAGTTATTTTCCTGGGATTTTTTGATCGCCCGGTTATAATAACTAATAGCCTTGTTCCAGTCACCCCAGCGGAAATAGCAAACTCCCAGATTATCCATAGAAGCAATTTCCAGACGGTAATAGTTAAACTTAATGGAAATCTGCAACGCTTCCTGGAAGGAACTTGCCGCTTCCTGGTATTTGCCGTTATCCATGTGGTTTACTCCGATATTGATCAGAATATTCGCCATTGTATAGCGGTCATTTAAAAGTAACTGAATGTCATAAGCCTTGCGCAGATAATGCAGCGAGCGTTCATAATCACCCATCTCATCAAAAAGGTAACCCAGGTTATTATATACATAGGAAATTCCATTCAGATTAAAGCGCTGTTCATCAAGCTTTAAGCTTTCCAGATAAAGCTGCTCCGTTTCTTTCCAGTCTCCCTGCGTCATTGCCAGTACTCCCAGATTGTTATTGGCAGCGGACTTACCGGAAATATCCTCGGCACTCCGGAATAGTTTCAGGGCATCTTCGAACATTGCATGTGCCTTAATGTAATCATTATTATAATAATGGATCAAACCCCGTAGTTTTCGGGTTTCGGCACGCATCTGCATATTCAGCCGCGTATCATTAATTTTCGAGGTCAGCGAATGAGCTTCATCATTAACTACAAAAGCATTGCTGAAATCCTCCTGCTGCATAAATAATCGAGATTTTAACAGAACTATCTTCCAGTGCCAGTAATCATCTATGTCTTCCGGTGAATATTTCTTGATCACTTCCAGCGCAAAAGTGTAATTATTGTTGATGCTTTGACAATCTGCCAGTTCATAAATGATCTGATGTATCTCCATACCCTGTTTCTGGGCATTTTTCAGGGTTGCCCGTAAAACTTCAATGGCATCATCAATGCGGCGCATCAGGCGCAGGATCATTGCTTTCTGAAGTTCCAGTTCCACTCTTTCCACATTTTCCGGCAGCGTTTTCAACTTCTTGTCATATGCTGCCAGCAGACTCTCATAATCACAGATCGAGCGCAAATAGGTAAAACAGCGGTTCTCTTCTTCCACCGTCACATTCAGATATTCATTACATACTTCATTACTTTGAAATTCATGTACCCGTTCCAGTAATTCCTGTTTCTTTTTATCCGAAAGCTGCTCATAATATTTTTGTACCGGACTTACTTTACGGACTAAATAATTATCACCAACATGCATGAGCAGATGATGCTGCTCAAGTGTTTTTAATTCCTTGGTTATCTTGTGCCCTGCCAGCCCTGATAGCTGTTCCTGAGTTGCCCGTGTATCAAGTAAATAGATGCCAATAAGAAATTCACGATCTGCCTCCGATAATTTGAGCAGATTCTCCTCAAAAACTTTTTCCATACCTATATTTTTATCAATAAGCTCATTAAAATTCAGCTTCTTGCTCTGAGTAAAATAATTCTCCAGCAGATATTGCACTGTATAATAATCCTGGTCTGAAATACTGCTGATGATCTCCGCTTCTTTTACATACTGATTTGGTTCTGCTGAAGTCAGGTTGGCAATTATGCTGGCTATATCCTCCGGAGTAGGCGGAGTTAATTCGATCTGATGTGCATCAGGATAATAGGATTCACAGGAAAATATCACGAATCTTGTCTTCATCGAGGGTAGATAGTTTATGATGAATTGCAGAAAATCCCGCGTATAAGTGTCCAGAAAACTGGTTTCGTAAATAATAAGCAATTCCGGTTGAAAGTCATATTCACTTAAATGCTTCACCAGGTAATAATAAAAATCATAACGATTCTCAAGCCCGAATTCCGTTACACCATTCACTATCTCATCATATTGCTCAGAATTGATGCCAGTCAGCAAATGTATAAAATCATAGATATGATTGCTACTCAGGACCCGAGGTACCAGAACCTCAAAACGTAACTTCTCTTTCTCTATGTGCTGGACTAATTTTTCAAAGACAAATGATTTCCCGTAACCACTGGCTCCCGTGATCTCTATTATGCTGGTTTCACCTTCTGACAGCTTCTTCAGTATCTCAAGTATCAGATGTGAATCACGCGTTATGTACTCCGATAAAACATTTCCGATAACCGTGTTCATAGTTCCCTCATAACACTCTTATTTTTCTATGTTTATTTCCGTTGTCAGTGATATTGTGTCAACAAATTTTATCTACTGTCAAGTTTTGTTGCCACTGTCTCGCTTGACAATGCCGTATAATCTCTGACCAACTCCATCGGTGGACGGCGATTCGTGAACTCAAACTCCCTGATTGTTGCTTTCGTTGACAATTTATCATCCTCTCCCGTTTTATCTTGTTTTAATATTTGTGAACTCCTATTGCACAAACCGGGATAATGACATAATGAATTGATGACAGTAATGATTAGTATCAATCACTACTGTCCAGTTATAAGTCAAACAATGTCAACAGCTTAGAGTAAGCAGGCGGAGCCTCTCTGTAATCAGATTTTGTAAGTAACTGGGAAATAAGCTCTTTCTCAAAAACAGTTGTACTCAGAATTTGTAGAATATTGTATAAATTCATCTCTTGAATAATATTCTCATGTATCGCCATTTGTACGCATTTTTAGAGCCATCTTCTCACTTTTCAGAGCCACTATTTTCATTGTTAAGAGCTATCTCTCTTTTCTGTGATATATCATGAATGCTATGATCATAAAATTATACTAACTCATACTTAAATAGTTTTTTAACCGCTATTTCATATAATTTTAATATCTCGTGAGATTAAATATAGAATAAAACTAAATTGAAATCAAATAATAATATTTCTCTGATTAATAAGCTTATATTCAATATCTACACTATTAACTGGACAGCAGTGAGTATCAATATTAACTAAACGGCATTTGTCCGATAAAAAGTTATAGGGGCAGACGCGTGTGTCTGCCCCTATAAAATGTGTCTTCCTGATTTTCGACTATTATTTCATCAGCATTATCTTCCTGAAAGAGTGCTTCGATCCGTTACTGAATTTAAGCAAATATAAACCAGAGCTTACAGCTTTCCCGTCATCATTTTGCCCATTCCATACAACGGAATGTTCCCCCTTTACCAGATTGCCATTTACCAGTTCTTTAACCTGCTGTCCTTTCAAATTATAAACAATAAGTGATATATTGCCTGTTTCTGGATGTTGGAAGGTAATCCGGGTTTCAGGATTAAAAGGATTGGGAAACACCGACATTATTTCCGAAGGTTTTCCAAGATCATATTCCAGGTCATATTTATACCCATTATCTTCAATGTGCAGGATAATGGACTTGTCTTCTAAGAAACCTGCCTGATATGGTATTTTCACCAGTTTTCCGGATACTGCACGAGCACAGGCAAAAGCAAATCTGTTTCCCTGCTGGTAGAAAAGGCAATCTTCAGTCAGAATCTCTGCTTTTGCGATTTTGAGATCTGTTTCGGATTTAATTTCACAGAAAAGACTGATCAATTCATTTTGACTGTTAATATAAATATAACTGCTATCCTGACTTAATGTTATTCCTCCGGCTGGCAGTATATCGCGTTCCATAACCGGTAGCTCATCTATTATTCCAACCACATAATGCAATATGCAGGCCGCATCAAAAGCAGTGATCTCACCGTTCAGATCCACATCCGCCAGGATCAGCCTCCAGTCTGACCAGGGGTATGGATCTTCAGGCAGAGGATCAAGTCCTGTTGCATACATCAATACTGCCGCAGCATCAAAGCTGTCTATCTCCCTGCTGGCGTCCACATCTCCACAGTTAAAACTATTAAATTCACAGGCACCCATATCAGGCGCATTACCGAAAAATTCATCTTCATCCAGGTTAATTACTATATTGCCACAATATTCCAGATATGATGTTCCTGCATCTATGCAGGGAGATACTGACTGCAGAGAATAATCAGCACCATTGGCATCACTGAACAGCGGATCAATATCCAGGTTATCTTCCCATTGCTGGATATTGCCGTTTTCATTCAATTCCACTGCGGAAATACCTCCGGCAATATCCGAGTACGCGACCCTGAGTTGATTATACACTCCAATTCGATAATAATAAATTTCCTGAGGAGAATTATTCCACATGATGCTGTTATAGATAGAATTGAAGCTGTTTATCATGCCAAATATGCCTCCCCCGTTAAAACCAGCGGTGTTACTGGTACAGGTTACGTTTTCCATCCAGGTACTGGCATTATTCATAGTATATATTCCGCCACCGGTATATTGTGCAATATTGTTCTCTATAATTGTTTTTCTTATATCAGCATAGCACATATAGCAATATATCCCGGCTCCGCTATATGCTGAATTTCCCGAGAAAAGATTATTTTCTATCTCCAGTTCCGTGCGGTCACAATAAATTCCCCCGCCAAAACTGCTGCTGCTGTTATCCCTGAATGTAACATCATAAGCCTGGATCAGGGCATCATCAAAGCTGTATAAACCGCCGCCATTATTCTCTGAATGGTTATTATCAAATATCACATTTTCCATTACCAGGTTTGAATTCTCCTGGCTATTGATACCTCCTCCACCCATTTCTGCAATATTATCTAAAATTTGGGTCTCGGAGATTGTGAATTCACAGTTCGATGAATAAATTCCACCTCCAAAACCTCTTTCCGGATCCAGGCTTTGATTATCCCGTATGACCGTGTTGTCTATTATAAATATTGCATTCCCTCCATATATTCCTCCTCCTTCATATTCTGCCGTATTATCAGTGATACTTACATTGGATAAATACATTTCACCCTCTCTGCAGAAAATTCCTGCACCACATCTGAATGAGTAGTTATCAATTATGCTTATATTTTCCAGCCAGACATTTACCGGTGAATCACAATAAATTCCTGCTCCTCCCCATGCTGGAGCTAAAACTGCCCCATTAGTGATTGTAAGTCCAGAAAGATGAGCTTCATAATTTTCGTCATCGATGTCAAAAAAATCTACAACGCAATTCTGTTCTTCCGCATCTAAGATCACACTGCTTTCACTTTCACCGATCAATGAAACATAATTAGGTAAACTCACCGGATAATATTCGCCATTAGTTGATGGACTATAAATCCCATTCATCAGATGTAAAACGCCCGGATTGCTGCTGCCGGCATAAAACACACTGCAGGCATAACGGATTGTTTTTAGAGGTGATTCAGGACTGATGCCACTATTGCCGTTATCCCCCAAAGGTGAAACGTAAACATCACCTTCCAGTTGCTGATGATAACCCTGCAGAATATCGAAAGTGAAATTTGCCAAAGGGTGAACATGAAACTCACTGGGATTACGGATGCTGAACATATCAACAATTACTTCTACCTCAACCATAGAATAAATATCATTTCCGATATTATGCTCGGTTAAAAAATTATCATAAATATTGCAGCGCTGCACAGGATCAAGACTTACTGTGTTTTCATGAAGAAAACTGATGCCTCCACCCCTGTATTCTGACCGGTTACCGGTGATGGTAACCAGTGACATCGTCAGTTCCGAAGATCTGCAGTTAATGCCTCCACCATAAGAATCCGCATAATTATCTTTTATTATAACGTTCTGCAACTCCACGTTGCCGCCCCATATTTGTATCCCTCCCCCATTCACTGCGGTATTGTTTTTTATAATACTATCAGTCAGCAGAATACTGCAGTCTCCAATTGTAAGGCCTCCGCCGTCTTCATTTTCATTATCCTCTATAACCAGGTGATGCAAATAAAAGTTATCTGAGCCAAAACAGGCAATTCCTCCTCCATATTCTCCAAAACCGTTCCGGATCGTAAAACCACAGAATTCTGCTTCCTGATTTGAATAACAAAAGATTGTTGCCACGCAACCGGAATGATTCCCATCAATCACTGTCTGTGAGATATAAGATGTATCCTGTGTAGAATAATAAAGCGATGCCAGGGTTATTCCTTTCCAGTTAAAATCTATGTTTTCCACATAAACACCCGGATCGACCAATATCAGATCTCCACTTTCAGATGCATCTATTCCATCTTGAATAGTCGCATAATCATGTGGTATAAAAATAGTTTCGCTGCTGAGCGAGAAATACCCCAATAAAATGACAAAAATAATAACTGTCCCTTTCATTTTAACACCTCCTGAATTCCTTCTGTAAATTCATTAATTTCTTGTATTCCTGTCAATAATATTTATTCATTTTTCTTGCTCTCTCCGGAGAGACTGTTCACTTTCAGGCACTCCTTTTCAATAACTTATGCTGAATAATATCAATAATAATGCACAATTATTGTTTTCTGGCAATTTCAGTTCAAGTTTGAACATTTATAAGTATCTATTATAATGTCACTTATCA
>JAIPGO010000063.1 GCA_021736135.1 Candidatus Cloacimonadota bacterium | reverse complement strand
AAAGTTGACAGGAAAAAGTGTGGAATCGAAAATAAGAATGCACAAGAAAAAAGAAGGAAGAGGGAAATATTTCCTTTCTCTCTTCTTTCTTGATGATTTTAGCAATCTTATGGGGACATTTGGCACTAATGTAAATAAGCGGAAAGGTATTTGGTAAAAGCTATTGGTTGGTCCCATACACGCGAATACCTTTACCTTTTCCGCCTTTAACAAATTAGTTATAGTTGGATTTAATGGCAAGAGTAAAATTGAGTTGCAATATACCAAGAAAATACAGGAGGTTTTAAATGAAAGAGATAAAAATAAACAGACAAAGCTTTTTAAGCTGGATCTGCACTGTTATATTTATTCTGCTGAGTTACAATCTAATGTGCCAAGATAATCTTGATAACCAAACTTTAACAATTCCTGAAGAATACAGTGTTGAAGCTGAAACCATAATTAAAATGGTTAAGAATACAGAACATAAAAGCCATCATCAGGAGTTGAGAGAAAACCGATCTCTGGATACCGAGTTAGTAATCATCACGGCTGATTCACTGGAAGCAGTTTTCAGTGAACTTGCTGAGATAAAAAATGAAGAAGGTATAGTTACTGAAATAGTAACTTTAACAACAACCGGGGCTACATCAGCAGCAATCAGAAGCTGGCTGGCAACCCAGAAAACAGCAAATGAAAACCTGCAATACGTCATAATAGGAGGTAATAAAGATATAGTACCGGCTCATCAGATTGTCTATGAGCATGCTGGAAGTACAATTTACGCAACAACTGATTTTTATTACAGTAATGTATTATCAACCTGGCCCCAGAATGATAATGACATAATGGAAATAGATACTGATGTAGATTTATATGTTGGTCGTTTGCCTGTCCGGAATTCTGACGAAGTTGAGAAGTATATAACAAAGTACCAGAATTTTCGGACAAACTATACTGATTATACCGACAGGATGAGTTTTATTTCAACTAATGTACATCGAGATACATTATATTATGTATTCGATTCCATTGTGAGTGATATAATGACACAAACCGGTGATGATATTATCTGTGATTCCTTATTATGTCCGGATCTGGTCGATACTTTAAATGGGGCGGCTACTGCGGTTGTAGATATGCTTCAGGATAGGGACTACTCTTTTTTATATGGGGTTTGGCATGGAGTAGATCAGTTTACAATTTTAGACAGTGAATTTAATCATAATTACCCCGGTTATTGGCAGGGTTTTAGGCATCATATGCAATCACTCAGTATAAATACTAATAGAGTGGAAGGGGGAAGCTGTTATTATGCATTACAGACCGGTGGAGATCATGACGGCGAATGGAAATATTTCTACACGACTTCAGATAGTTGTTACCTGCAGCTTGAGGACGTTTTACCACAGTCTTATGGGAATACATACGTTATGTGGATGTCATCCTGCAGAACAATGGATATGAATTTTGTGAGTTGGTCATGGGATTTTGCCCGCGATGCAAATGATGAAATAATCCAAAATTGTGATGAAACAGGCTGGCTTTTTGATTATTATGTGGAAACGGAACCAGATACTGTCTATAATGAAGAGAACTGCATCAATGAAGTATTCTTCAATCAGACAGGGGGACCAATTGCTATATATGCAACTTCAACTCTGGATTATCCAAATATTTCAAGTTACATAGTCAAAGAGTATATGGATCTTCAGTTTCTTGATGATGAACATACTTTGGGATATATAACCAATGAAGCCTGGGATATATTTGAGAATGCTTTTGCAGTATATTTATACCGGTTTCTGTTTTTAGGTTACGGCTTGTTTGGTGATCCGAGTATGGATGTATGGAGTGCAAAGGCAAAGCAACTTGTTCTGAGTAAGAATATAACTGAGTCTATTTATAGTACATATCCTGAATTTGAAGTTTACGATACGAGTGGTAATCCGGTAGAAGCACTTGTATGCGTTATTGACGATGAAGGTGTGATCCAGGGGAAAGGAATGTCTCCTTACACTTTCAATAATACTATTGCTGATGACTGGATAATAACAGCTAATAAGGCAAACTACCTACAGGATAAAAGAGATTATTCATACCTTAAGTCATATTCAACAGTGCCTTATATAATGGATTTTGAGAATGGTCTGGATAAAAACTGGAGAGTGGAAGTAGATACAACTTATGGCAGAGTACAGGTTACATCAGCGAATTCTCCCTATAACGGGAATATGCATCTCACTATGGATACGAATACGGCTAATCATCTGGTAACCAATATTGCTGAATTACATCTGAATCTTACAGGAGAAAACCGTTTAATGCTTGATTTCTGGTGGAAGGATATTAATGATGAAAACCATACTGAGGATGGTGTGTTTTTATCAGATGACAATGGCGATAACTTTACAAAAGTGTATTCCTTAATTAATGGCAGTGGCTGGGAGAACATCGTGATTGACCTGGATGCAGCTATCAAGTCCGCAGGTTTGGAATATAATAAAAATTTTATTATCAAGTTCCAGCAGAGAGATAATTATCCGATTTCTTCAGATGGTTTTGCTTTTGATGATATCCAGGTTTATTCAATGTATGCAGAACTTCCATACGCAACCGGATTTGAATCAGGATTTGATGATTACTGGTATGCTGAATCCAGTAATGAGCATGGGTTTACGGAAGTAACAACCGAATACATAACTCCATACGAAGGGCAAAAAGCACTTGTAATGGCAGGTGATACTACCGGGGTATATGTTTATAACAAGGCATTCCTTTATCTAAATCTGGAAGATCTGAGTGATGTTTATTTGAATTTCTGGTGGAATGATTATAATGATGAATATCATACTGGAGACGGAATATACTTTTCTGATGATGGTGGTTTGAATTTTAGTAAAGCTCATACTCTCAATGGTGCGACACATACAAATAAAACCTGGACAGAAGTGTTGCTCGACGTATCCGATATAGTGGAATATAATGCTTCTCTTGACATGACTTCGCAATTTGTAGTCAAATTTCAACATTACGATAATGAGATTATCAATGAAGATGGATTTGCTTTTGATAAAATCGATGTCTGGGTTGATTCTCGTGGACAACATGGCAAATTGAAGGAGAGTCCTAAGGCAGTAATAAAATGCTATCCTAATCCTTTTAATCCGGAGACTACTCTGTCATTTAATCTAAGCGAAAATACTGAGACAAACCTTAGTATTTATAATATCAAAGGACAGTTAGTGCGAGAATTGATCAAAGAGGAATTGGATCAGGGTAATCATTCTGTAGTCTGGGATGGTCATGATGCAACAGGAAAAGCTACCAGCTCGGGAGTATATTTCGTTAGACTTAAAACAAATGATCAAGATGTAACTGAAAAAATCATGTTGATCAAATAAAACTGAAGTATAGAATTCTGCAAGGTAGCCTGGAGATACAATGTGTTTCCGGGCTGTCTTTGTTTTGGAGTACATTGACAGTGTCAATGTGTCGAGCCGACAGGCGAGAGAGTTTGTGCTTGAGGATTTATTTCTGGTGGAAGGTTCTGCAGAAAACTGCGTTTTCTCACATCGACATTGTCGATGTACTCCATATCAATGATTTATATCTTTCTTCCCATTTTAATAAGCATTAACTTGTATCTTGAAGATTCTTCTTGCCATTAAAAAATGTATATCTTAATTTTGAATAAGAAAATAAAAGGAATCGTTATGAGTAAATTTGCTGAAAAGTATACCAATGATGCTGTATTGCATAAGATATGTCGGGAAAACGGAGTTAAATACCTGGCTCTCTTTGGTTCTTCCGCACGCGATGATTCCGACGAAGACAGTGATCTCGATTTTTTTTATCGATTGCAGAAAGGAATGACTTATTTTCAATTTTATGACCTTTTACAGAAATTACAGGCCTATTTTGGCAGAGAAATTGATGCGTGCCCGTAGATCATCTGCGTGATTCCTTCCGGAAGTTAATTGCCGAAGATGTGGAAGTGCTTTATGAAGAAAAGGTGACAGCTTATTAATTGAAGATATTATTATTGCTATTGATCATATTACAATTTCATAAAAGATTTTGATTATGAAAGATTTGCCTCAGATCCGATGTTAACAAGCGCAGTAGAGAGAAAGTTTGAGATCATTGGGGAAGCAGCAAGCAAGCTTTCAGATGAGGCAAAAGAATTCTTTAAAGATATACCCTGGAAAAAGCTTACTGCCATCAGAAATATTATAATCCATGGATATTTTACCGTTGATACAGAGATTTTATATAATACCGCGGTGAATGATCTAAAACCTCTAAAGACGTTACTTTCTGAAATTCCGTAGGTTCAGGGGTAATTTTGGAGTACATTGACAGTGTCAATGTGTCGAGCCGCAGGCGAGAGAGTTTGTGTTTGAGGATTTGTATCTGTTTGAAAAGTTCTGCAGAAAACTGCGTTTTCTCACATCGACACTGTCGATGCACTCCATATCGAGAACCGCCAGGTGAATTTCAAGTCCAATTGTTGAATTGACAGATATTTCATTGTATAGCACATATAATCAACTGATGTTTATAGTTTAATTCATTTACCTGCTCAATAATAGAGAAGTGAATTCAGGCAATAATTACCCTCATTTTCTCTATCCGGACTCTTTCGGTCGAATCATTAATAACCTCTGAGAAACACCTTATAAAGATTTAAGAGTAAATAAATCCAGTTTCGCTTCCTGTCCATATTACTTTAAAGTATTCCATGATTTCAGTTGAAAAGTGTATCACTGGAAAATGAGCCCAAGCCAGTTATTAATCCTCGATTTCCCTGAATATTAGTTACTTCCTTACCGGACTCATCACCTGATGTCATTTTTTGTCATAATGTGATGTGTCCGTTTTTAGAGAATGTTTTTCAAGTCAGAGAATCTCATATACGTCTGATATGATGGATTAAATGGGCTTCGGCAAATTTAACGCTTATGATTTACTTCAGGTTATTGAAAACATCTTACATTTCAATCAATTCAGGAAGGCGGCGAAGAATTTATCCCAGCCGGCAGTCGAGAGTGCACGTTCACGACAGGTGTTTCTGAATTTCTGGTATTGTTCCGGTTCTTCTATTTTCCATTTGGATAGTTCGATGATTTTATCTTTCCAGCTTTCTGGATTTAAATCACGGATGATAAAGCCTGTCTCTTCATTGCAGATAATTTCCTGAGGACCGCCATGTGCTGTGACCAGTGCCGGTAATTTACAAGCTTGAGCTTCCAGCACGCTCATGCCGAAGGTATCAGAATTGCTGGGGAAAAGAAAAAGATCAGCAGCGGAAAGGTATTCCGGAAGTAAGTGCCGTTCGATCTTTCCTGTAAAGATGATATGGTCTGAGAGATATTTTTTTTGATAATATTCTCTTTGCGGACCATCACCGACAAGCAATAGGTAAACATCAGACCTGCTTTTATTGATTTCGATCTGTGCTTTCAGGATAGTTTCCAGGTTTTTATCATCACTTAGTCTACCAGTGTAAATAAGCAGAAAATCTTTGGGAAGTTCAAATTTTGCTCTGATCTTAACCGCAGCAGCAGCATTAAAGTCAAAGACAGAAAAATCAACACCGCGGGGCAGGAGTCTGATTTTCCGGCGTTCGATACCTCTGCTGGCAATGATGTCAACGTAAGCCTGGGAAGGGGCAAAAACCTCATCCATTTGAGAATAGAACCAGATGACGGCTTTGCCCAGGGTTTTAGACATGGATTCTTCTTTCATAATATGGGTAAGTTGAGCCTTATAATCAGTGTGATAAACACCTATGCAGGGAATATTGAAAAGACGGGCAGCCAGCAGACCGAGCAATCCAACAGGACCGGGTGTGGAAATAATAATTTTGCAGGGATCCAGTTTACTGATGATATCTATGGCCCGCAGGGGAGAAGGAATAATCAGAGACTGGTTTTCATAATAAGGAAGCTGGAAGCTGTGCATAACAGGCAGGTCAATATAGTTTGGTTCATCAGTATTCATTCCGGCAGCAGAAACAACCTTGATGGGCATATCTTTTAGTCTGGAAAGAGTGATTACTTTCTGCAGAGAGGCAGAAACGCCATTCAGATCGGCGATCGTATCGGTGAACCAGAGAATCTGACCATGTTTTGAGAAATCGGCGGTACCGAAAGCCAGTTCCATATCGTTAATGATCTCGCGGCTGGAAAACATAACTTTTAGTGTGCTGAAAAAGGGAAGGGTCAGAAAAATTCCGGGCAGGGAAGAAGATATATTGCGAACTAATTTAAGCAGGTCAGCATTGCGGATATTTTTTTCAAAGCTGCTGAAGAGCATGTTAAAATAAGCGTCAACGATTCGGGCTAACTTATTGAAAGTGAATTCAAGCCTAACATCTCTTTCGGAATCTTGAAACTGATGCAGCCCGTTAATCAGTTCGCCAAAAATCTTGCGCACATAATTATCGTTTTTGGAATGACCAGGAATCTGAAAGAATTTATTATCCGTAAATTTAAGTCTGTTTTGAAAACTGAAGGGTTTGCCATCATAGATCAGGTCGGTTAGTTCACTAAAAACGGATGTTTCCAGGGAGGCAGCTTTACTGCGCGAAAATTCAATGGCAATTTTGTACACCATAAAAGCCAGAGATTTATAATCGTTATGTCTGCCGCAGGCAGTAGTTTTTTGATTACGGATGGCATCAATGAAATCTTTTTTGCTTTCGCAGTGTGCTTCCGTATAGGTTTTTCCCAGAAAAATGCCGGCATGATCATCTGAGCCGCCGGTAATGCCTTTTAGCCAGGGCGATTCACTGTAGGGTTTGATGTTATGTTTTTCCTGCAATTCCTGAATTTTTGAGGGTGTCAGATTTTCCAGAACCTTCTGCCAGGAAAGATTATTAATGGGATTCCGTCCGCCGTTAATGACTTCAAAAACATCGAATAGAAGGAGAAGCTTTTCCAGATGCACCAGTTTCAGCATGCCGTTTACAGAATAAGTGGCATGGGCAACGGAATGAGCAATATTTTCCTGTTGCAGATAATCACGCAATGCATAGATATTTGTACGCTGCTGCTCAATGATCTCGAATTGAACGGGTGTGATATCATAGATAAGGATATGCGCTTTACAGTTATCTTCCGGGAAATATGTGGTGGATTCCACGCTGATGAATACGTCGTCAGGATATTTTTCTTTGAGAAGCACTGCTCCGTCAATGCGGTTGTGATCGGTGATGGTAACGAAATCCATACCGCGCTGCTTCATTTTATTATAGATAAAAAGGGGATCAGTATAACTCTCGCCGGCTCCCAGACGCTGTAAAAACCAGTCTGAAGGATGCTCGGAGTATATTGAGTGAACATGCAAATCAGCTTTACTCATTTCTTCTCCAGAATTTCTTTCATATCATTTACTTACGCTTTTTGTATTAATAGAGGATAAAGGAACGGTAAGCTTGCGGTTAATTCTTGCACATATATACCTGGATAGGATTTGTTTTCAATATTCCGGTTATAAAGGGCAGACACATAGGTCTGTCCCTACGCCTCAATTGTGAGTGGTCACGATATCAGATAAATTTCGGGAGGATGCGAAAATTCTGGCATATATAATCTCTTGACTTAATAACTTGTCATTAACTTTTAATATAGTGTTGAATTTTATTAGATAAGGAATAATAATGAAGAAGATAGTTGTTTTAATTTTCAGCTTTGTGGCGATTCTATCACTACCGGCAGTGAGTATTTATGATGTGCAATATACTGTGGAAGCTGGTTCAGGTGATTATCCGTCGCTTTATTTGGATCAGCAGGTGACCTTGACGGGGATCGTGACCTGTAATAATTATAATGGTGATAAATTTCTCATTAGTTCTCCGGGTGGTGGCGCCTGGAACGGGATTCTCATTTATGAATCAGGCAATGGTCTGCAGTTGGGTGATGAAGTGGAAGTAACCGGTACGGTGGCAGAATATTACGGACTCACGGAAATACAATATGCAACAGATATAACCATTTTATCAAGCGGTAATGAAGTGCCTTCCCCAGCCGTAATTACTACCAGTGATTTCGCCACAATGGAAGCTTATGAAGGCGTACTGGTGCAAATGGTCGACGTAGATATCGTTGCCTTGGTTGATGAATGGGATATTTACTGCATTGATGACGGCAGCGGTTATTGTCAGGTGGGTACATATTGCATTAATCCCTTTCAGTACGGCTTTGAACTGGAACTTGGTATGACATTTACCAGCATCATCGGGTGCGGAACATATAGTTATGGAGCATACGAATTAGCACCGCGGGATGAATTTGATATTGAACTGGGTGCAGCTGAATTACGCCTGACGTTACCGGAAATTGTAATTGGCTATGGCGGTGAATTTAATATGCCGGTAAATATCTATGCTCCTGAAAACGATACTTTGCTTACTGAAATAGCTTTGACAATATCCTTTGATCCCGGTATTATTCATTTAGCGGATGTGGAACTTGAAGGTTCATTACTGGAAGGTTTGCAGCCAGAGATTGTGATCGAAAATGACCATCTAACTTTTAATATACAGGCAGATCTGCCAATAACTCAGAATGCTGATCTATTTTACCTGAGATTTCAGACGCAGAATGAAGGAACTTCACAGGTCAGTTTCCAGGAACTGATCATCAATGGCGAAGTTTTTGATAATTACCGCAATGGGAGCGTTTATTATCAGGAATTGCCGGGAATGTCTGCTGATGAAATTACGCTTATTCAGCGCCCTATTCTTTCCATCCCGGAAATTGCAGTTGCCGGCACGGAATTCCAGATTATTTGTCAGGCGCCGTCATCAGTCCAGGACTGGAGCGCTGCCCTGCAATGGCAGGATATCTCACTGCAACTGGCCATTGATAATACCGGTTTTGATGAAAGCAGCGGTTTATGGGAGCTTACAGTGATTGCGCCTTACGCAGCTTTTTATACGCTTTATGATCTGAGAGTATATGCTGCTGGCGTGGACATTGATACTGCCGAAAATGCCGTTTTCCTGATCCCGGAATATAAAAGCGATTACTACTTTGTGCATATTACGGATACGCATCTGCCGGGTCACGAGTTCTGGGGTGATGATCCCAATGGCGTGGATTTTACTGAAATAGATGACCTGAGAAATATCATTAAGACCGTAAACCTGATAAGACCGGAATTTGTGCTCTTAACGGGTGACGTGGTAAATGAAGGTGAACTGGAAGACCTGAACGGCAGGCATGTATATTCCCTTGCCAAGAATTTGCTGACTGAACTGGATGTTCCTGTTTTTCTTACATCCGGCAATCACGACATAGGTGGCTGGGATGATACTTCACCTCCTGACGGTACGGCGCGGCATAACTGGCACCGCTTCTTCGGCTGGGAATTTCTGGAAAATGCTGCTGCAGGCAGTTATACTCAGGATTATACTTTCACTTACGACAACACGCTTTTTATCGGAATGGAAGGATATATCAATTACGACGGCTATCAATACGGTATTTTTGGAGATTCCAGCTTTACTTATGGACAGATGTCCTGGCTGAATGACGTTATTGCCATGTCCACCGAGGAAGCCAGAGTGGCATTTTATCATTATGATTTCGATGAAGAAATCAACCTCGGCACACTTGGGCTTGATATGGCGCTGTGGGGGCACATACATTCCAATTCCGGCAACATAAATCAGCAGCCTTATGATCTTTCTACAGCTGCCACCTGCGATGGGAACGGAGCTTTTCGCGTGATCAACGTTTCGGATAATGTCCTGCAGCCATATAATACATGTTATGCCACTGACCTGCCGGATATCAGCTTCACATATCCCAATTACGGGCAGTATGACCAGAATACTGCTGTGATCAATAATGATTATAATCTGGATTTTTACCAGAGTCAGATCACGTTTATAATGCCGCATGCTGAAAGTTATGAAACCGATCTGGGAAATATTGCCTATATACATGACATCGGACTACACAACGAAGTAGCCGTTAGATTTGAGCTGCCGGCATCCGGAACGGCAACTATTAATATAAGTGCCATAAATACTGGAGTTGCAGCTTCCGACATTCCGGGTGTTCTATCATTGGGCACATATCCCAATCCGGCAAATCCTGATATGACTATTGCCTATTATCTGCCGCAGGATGCGCTAACAGAGATTACTCTTTATAATATCAGAGGTCAGAAAGTTACTGATATTCTTTCCGAGTGGCAGACAAGAGGTGCTCACAGCCTTGCGTATAAACCGTTAAATAAAGCGTCGGGTATTTATTTTCTGAAAATCGCCGCTGCCGGGCAGCAGAAAATGTGCCGGGTATTGCTTTTGAAATAGAGAATCTGATTCTAAGCTAAAACCTTGCGAATGGTCTTTTGACCTCCGCAATGGTTGACTTAGATGATTGATGCTATGAACTGGATTCTGATCGCCACCATTGCGGAGGTCTGAAGACCATTCGCAAGGTAGCTTGGATTGGAGGTTTTATGATATATGAACCAGGTAATTATTATCATTTGATCAACAGGGGCTGCAACAGAGAATCCATATTTAATTGCCAAGCGGACTATATGGAACTGATTAATCGGATTAAGGTATCTGATTATAAATCTTATGTGAACATTATTGCCTGGTGTCTGATGCCTAATCACTATCATTTTCTGGTTCAGCAGAATTCTGATAAGCCTGCTTCTCGCTGGATCAGATATATCTTTAATGGATATTCACAGTTTTTCAATCAAAAAAATGAACGAAGCGGAACTTAGTTTGAAGGTAGAGTTCGGCCCAAACTCATTATCCACAATAATTACCTTCTCAGGGTGATCTATTATATTCATTTGAATCCAGTGCTTGCTAAACTGGTGGAAAAACCGGAAGACTGGGAATATTCCAATTATAAAGACTGGATAGGAGTAAGCAGTTATGGTCTTACAGATTATAAGTTAAGAGATCAATACTTTAGTTCAGGCTCAGAATATAAACTGTTGGTTGAAGAAGCTATAGCTGACAAATTAATGCAAAAGGAAATGGCAGAAAGTGATTTGGAATACTGAGCTGAAACCTTGCGAATGGTTTTTAGACCTCCGCAATGGTTGACTTAGATGATTGATGCTATGAACTGGATTCTGGGTCGCCACCATTGCGGAGGTCTGAAGACCATTCGCAAGGTAGCTTTGATGGTGGATATATCTGGGTCGCCACCATTGCGGAGGTCTGAAGACCATTCGCAAGGTAGCTTGACTGGGGATTTGTATTTTTAATGAAAAAAAAGGCAACCTGAAAGGTTGCCTTAATATATACTGATTAAAGTATTTTGTTTAATTGCGTTCGTTGTAAACGGCTACGAATTTCTTGCCGCCGCGTTTGGTCTGATAGTGTACATAGCCTTCTATCAGGCTGTAAAGCGTGAAATCATTTCCGCAGCCCACGTTTTCACCGTTGACTATCTTGGTGCCACATTGACGCACCAGGATGTTACCGGCTTTCACAAATTCTCCACCGTATTTCTTAACTCCCCGATATTGAGCATTACTGTCGCGACCGTTTTTACTTGAACCTACACCTTTTTTATGTGCCATTTTGCCCCCTGTTTAATTTAAAATTTCTTTTACTTTGATCATGGTAAAATGCTGACGGTGTCCCTGTTTCTTCTGGTAACCCTTTCTGCGTTTCTTCTTGAATACTATCACCTTTTTATCGCGACCATGGCTTACCACTTCACACATTACTCTGGAGCTTTCCACCAGAGGGTGACCGATTTTGATACCGGAATCATCCTTGAACATCAAGACGCGCTCAATTGCCAATTCCGTTCCAGGTTCAACCTCTTCGCCCAGGTAAGCAACTTTCAGTACCTGATCCTTTTCCACGCGGTACTGGCTACCCTTAAATTCTACTATCGCGTACATAATATATCTCCTTAACATTACACAAATTCAATCCTGAATTCACAAAATTTTTGAATATACTCAATATGTCAAGACTTATATTCTTCAGTCACATCTTTGCCGTTTTTTTCCATTAATATCTTGAATTCATAAGGTTCCAGTTCGGGGTCTTCCAGGATTTCAATACGTTTCATGTAATCTCCCAGAAAATCGGTATTGGCTTCCAGAAAATGCAAAACGTTGCGATGCACTCTGACGATGAGTTTTTCTTTATTGATGAAAAACTCGCTGCGCTGGAGCCAGCGGTAAAGCTTCACTGCCACTGAATCTTTGGCCAGAAGTCTGCCCGTGCCGTTACAATGCGGGCATACTTCCGAAAGATTCATAATTATCTCCGGTCGCCGGCGTTTACGGGATATTTCCACCAGTCCCAGCGGGCTGAAAGGATAAACCTTATTTTTAGCACGGTCGCGCCGCATATATTTTCGGACTTCCTTGAGCACCTTGTCCCTCGAGGCTGCCGAAGCCATGTCAATGAAATCCACGATCATAATGCCACTCAAGTCACGCAGACGGACTTGTCGTGCTACTTCGTAAGCCGCTTCCAGATTGGTCTGCAATATCGTGTCGTCATAATGGTTATCTCCAGTAAAAGAACCGGTATTAACATCTATTGATACCAGTGCTTCCGTGCGTTCGATGCGCAGATTACCTCCACTTTTTAAGGATATGCGCGAATTGCCGATGCGATGTATGTCATTTTCGATGCGGTAAACGTCAAAAAGTGGTGTTTTCTCCTCATAAAGTTCCACGCGGTCGATCAGGTCCGGCGCAATGGTCTTTAACTGGTCGATAATTTTCTGTCGATACTGACGATCATCCACGACCAGGCGCTTCACATTGGAATTAAACAGGTCGCGCGTCAGCATAAAGATCAGTTCATTCTGGTTGAAAAGACAGGTTGGTCCCTTAGCGAATTCGATGCCTTTTTTCAAAGCTGTCCACACTGTATCCAGGGTCTTATATTCCATGGCAAAATCTTCTTCAGTGGAGTTTTCCGTATCAGTACGCACTATCACACCTACGTCATCCGCTTTAATGCGGTTCAGCATTTCGGCAAACTTATGTTTCTGCTTACCGCTCTTGATCTTGCGCGAAATAGCTACCTTATCTTTGAAGGGCATGAAAACCAGAAATTTCCCCGGAATTGTTAACTTGCAGGTAAGACTGGCGCCTTTTTTACTCAAAGGCGGTTTCTTGATCTGAACAACTACTTCCTGACCAACTGTAAATATCTTATCTATTTGAGAAGAATTACCTCTTTCACAGATCTTACGGAATTGTTCTGGCAGAAAATCGGCATCCAGTTCGGAAAAATGGAGAAATGCGGTCCGCTTGAGGCCTATATCAATAAAAACAGCACCCATCCCGGGCAATACGCTTCTGACAATGCCTTTATAAATATTTCCCGTTACTTCCTGGTTCTCAAGGCTCTCCGAATAAAGCTCTACCAGTCTGCCATCCTCTACGATCGCAATCCGCTTCTCATAAGGATGTGCATTAATCAATATCTCTTGTGTCATTTATAAATTTCCTTAATTATTACAAAAAGAAAAATACTTAGGAAGTCAAGGTTTTTCTGTATTTTAATAATTCAAGCGCTGCTGAACACCTGAAAACAGGGTTATAGTTGCTTTATCCAACCTAAGCCTTTGATAAACAATAATTTAATCAGATTCTTAAAAACTCGTGCTCACTTATTGACACAACAAGAAACATACCAGTATTTTTTGGGAGTATGTTTTTTTGTTGTAGCTATATGCATACTTTTTAAGAAGTGCAGTGGGTTTAAAGGATACAGGTGGCAAGAGTGATGATAACGATGATCCAGAACATGGAAAAGATTATCTTTAATGTGATCAGAATGAGAAACCCGACCGCCTTGAAAATAACTCCAACAAACTTGAATATGAGAAACACACCTCCGATTATAAAAAGCAGAAATATTGCACCCAGAAAACTAAACATAGTGCTAACCTCCTTTTTTTTAAAAAAAAAACAATCTCAACTCAAGTCAAGAAAATTGCAGTTTAAGAAATTTATAACTGTCTAATTGAGAAAGTTAGCAAGCTTCAGATAAGATTAGAGAAAAACTTCTAATTTTGGAATAAATTATGCTTTTACTATCAAGTATGAAAATACGCCTAATGATCGACATCAGAGAAATAAAGATATAAAAAAGTATAACAGGAGGCAATGAATGCGTTTCGGGATGTTAATTTTTTTTGTAATGTTAATAATTTCTTTACAATGCAGCTGGGTGGATGTACACACAGGCAGCAGTAATCGTTTTGATTATGAGCAGCTCACGAGGGGAGAAATTGAGCTTACTTTTCATCTGGACGGGTTTGAGATGGAACAGCTTGAGCGTGACGGTGAGCAATATCAAAGGATAAGTCATCCGGAAAGCGGTAGTCTGCTGGAAACAGGAATGCCCGATCTGCCTGTATTTACAATTCTTCTGGCCATTCCGGGAAGGGGCATGGTAGAACTGGATTATGCTACCGGAAGCGCTGAAAAGATGAGCGGAATCAAACTTTATCCTCAAGAGAACTGGCAGGATAGGGGAGATGCGAGTAGCGATCAATTTAATAAAAATGAAGAATATTACCGGAGCGGCCGCATATATCCCGAAACCAGCGTGACTACCAGCGGTGCTGCAATAATGCGTGATCTGAGGATACTTCCTGTTTCAGTAACTCCTATGCAGTATAATGCAGCCAGAGAGGAACTGGAGATTTATAACGAAATCACAATCCACATTACGGTCAGCGGCAACGGTGGCGTTAATGAAAAAGATGAAAGCAGTATAATATCACGTGTCTTTGAACCTATTTACCGCAGTTCGATCCTGAATTACGCAGATTTTATCGGTCGTCCTTCTTATCAGCAACCCACATTGCTTTTTGTGATCCGCGATATGACAGATGCTCTGGAAGCTCTGGAATATCTGAAAGACTGGAAAGTACAGAAAGGCTTCAACGTTGTGGTGGCAACCACCAGTGAAACGGGAACAACTAATACTTCAATTAAGAGTTATATTCAAAATGCTTATGATAATTGGGAAAATCCGCCGGAATACGTATGTTTTTGCGGAGACGGCAGTGGTACTTATTCGCTTCCAACCTGGGGGCAGGGTGATCATTCGTACGCCATTTTAGATGGAACAGATCTTCTGGAGGACGTGATGCTGGGGCGCTTGCCGTTTCAGAATATATCCACATTCCAGGTGTTAATTTCCAAAATATTCTCTTATGAAAAATATCCTTATATGGATGATACAGACTGGTATAGCGAGGCTGTTCTAGCAGGAGATCCAAGTCTTTCGGGACCGTCAATGGTCTTTACCTGCCAGTCCGTAAAGGAATTAATGCTGGATTATCCCGATAATTTTAATGAGAATGACTGTTTCACAGAGATTTACAGCGGCAGTTTTTCTTCGCAGATCAACAACGCGATTAATAGTGGTGTAAGCTATATGGTATATCGTGGTTATTTGGGCATGAGCGGCTGGGGTCCGGGAGGACAGAATAACGGTTACATGATGCCTTTTGCCACGCTATTTACCTGTGCTACGGGCAGCTGGGTTTCCGGTACGGCAGACAGCGAAGAATTTATGCAGATGGGAACGACCACTTTGCCGAATGGAGCAATTGGAGCGGTAGGTACTGCGACTGCGGGTACGCATAGTTGTTTTAATAATGCCATGACCCTGGGTGTTTTTGGCAGTATTTTCCGCGATGACGTTTTTACTATGGGTGGAGCCTTGATGAGAGGTAAATATTATCTGTACTGGACTTTTCCGCAGAATCCCAGCGGCTATGTGGGAACTTTTTCGGAGTGGAATACTTTGATGGGTGATCCGAGTCTGGAGCTGTGGACGGATGTACCAGAAGATCTGAATGTTATAAATTCGTCCACAATAGCAACAGGCAGCAATTATCTGCCGGTTACTGTGCGCTCCTCAACAAATGAACCTCTGGAAGGAGCCTGGGTAACTTTGACCAATGAAGATGAGACTTTCTTCACCACGGAATTTTGTAATACAGCCGGAGAAGTGCTGCTTGATCTTGATGGCGCCGGAGAAGGAGAATATGACCTGGTGGTTACGTATCATGATTTTATACCGCATCTGGCAACTATTGAGATTGCCCAGGAGGAACAGTATGTTGATTTTGACAGTGTGGTTTATGATGATTCTGAAACTGGCAATAACAATGGCGAACTGAATCCTGGAGAGACGCTGCAGGTAATTCCGGTATTTCATAATTACGGCAGCAGTTCGGTTAGTAATGTGGTCGTTGATTTTTCCTTGATGCATGGTTATATGAGTTTATATAGTGATGAAATGGTCATCGGTGATATTGCCGCCGGAGGCATAGTGTCACCGGAATCCGGGATAGATCTGATGATTGCAGAAGCGGCACTGGATGGCATGCAAGGCTGCCTGGAAATGGTAATATCTGACTCAGACGGTAATGAATGGACGAGTTGGCATTATCTTAATATTGCCGGAGTAAACCTGTTTGCAAACGCTTATGAAGCAGCAGGTGGCGATCTGGAGCCTGGCGTGGAAACTGAAATATATTTCACTCTGGAAAATCTGGGGACAATGCCGGCAGAGAACATTCAGGCACAGCTTGTCTGCCAGAATCCGCGTCTGGTGATTACAGACAGCCTGGGTGTTTTTGGCAGCATAGCTGCCGGAGAAGAAGGAGATAACAGTGGTGATACTTTTACCGTAATGCCTTCCGTGACTATAATACCTGGCACGCAACTGGAAGTGGAACTGCATTTGAGTAATGCCGATGGTTATTTCCAGGTCAGCAGGATTGTTTTACCTGTGGGAGAAGTGGAAGTAACTGACCCCCTGGGTCCTGACGAATATGGGTACTGGTGTTATGACGATGAAGATCTGGGATATGAGAATTGTCCCACCTATAACTGGATAGAGATAGATCCTGATCTGGGAGGTGAAGGCACGCTCATAAATCTGAATGATAACGGCGATGGCGGTGATATTGAACTTATTGCTCTGCCTGATGAATTTACATTATCTTTTTATGGTTTGGAATATGATGAAATAACGGTGTGTTCCAATGGCTGGATTGCTCCGGGATTCCAGGAAGGAGCCAATTTTATGAATCATGCTGTGCCGGGACCAGAAGGCCCCAGCCCTATGATCGCTGCTTTCTGGGATGATCTGGACGTCAACAGCGGCAATGTCTGCTGGTATTTTGATGAAGCTGAACATTATGTAGTTGTGGAATGGTCTGAATGTGATAATGGTGATACCGGTTCCGAAGAAACTTTTGAGATCATACTCTATGATCCGAATTATTATCAGACGATGACGGACGACTGCCTGATCAAGATGCAGTATAAAACCATAACCAACAATAATGCCGGAAGTTATCCTTCTAATCATGGACAATATTGTACCGTCGGTCTGGAAAATGAGACTTCTCTTATCGGCTTGCAATATACTTTTAATAATACCTATCCTATGGCAGCCAAACACCTGGAAAATGAGATGGCAATATTATTCTCTCCACCGCAGTACCCGGAATTTGGACCTTATCTGGAAATGGTGGCATTCGATTATCTTTCCGGTGATGATGAATTTATTGAAGCGGGAGAAACCGTTGTTCTTTCCGTACTCATTGGTAATCAGGGTGCAGAAGAAGCTAACGGGGTGGAAGTGGAGCTGGAAATAACCGATCCGTATTTTACAGTTGTGGATGGAGCAGCTTATATTGAAAACATCGAACCTCTGGGCACTTTCCAGTTGACTGACGAATTCAGTTTTTCAGTCAGTGACCAGGTTCCGGATGATTATCATTTTTCTGCAGTGCTTAATATGACAACTACAGATGATTTCTGGTTTACTACTTTGAATTTTACAGCGCACTGGACAAATGCCTTCCTGGTAGATCAGGACAGTATTGACGTATTGCTGGGGCTTGACCTTAATACGCAGCGCACATTTACAATTACTAATGTCAGTGCTCAGGACGTGAACTTTTACCTGAGTCTGGATGACGGGCAGACCGGACGGGATATTTCAGGATCTTATGTTTCCTGTAATACTTCGGTATATTTTCCCGGCGAGACTGCTACCTGGGGCTTTACGGCTTTGAACAATTCCTCCAGTAATGAATGGGTACGCGATATCTGGCTTGATTTTCCTCCGGGTGTTACGGTTCTTTCAGCAAATGGCGCTTATGGCGGCAGCGGTGGTAATCTGAACTGGGATGGTACAACCGGTGATGGCGTAACCGTGAACTGGCATGGTCAGGAACCAAACGGCTGGGGTGTATTGCGCGATGGAGAAACGGCCATCTGGAACGTGAACGTGGAGCTGGGTGAAAATTTTGCCAGTGATATCCAGGTAGGATGGCAGATAGATGGTGACGGCTATGGTGCTGAACCGCACAGTGCCAGCGGAGAATTGAATTTTGATTTCTATATCACCTGGATAGGCTTGAATACATCCTTTGGCACGATCGCACCCGGTGAATCTGAAGAGATAACCATTTATTATGATACTCATGATATGGAAATAGGAGATTATAATTGTATAATAAATATATTCTCTGACAGCTGGTTTGCTGAAGTGGTGGAAACAAACTTAACGGTGGTTGCCGTAGGAGAAAATGATAATACCGTTCCTGACGTAACCAGCATTACCGGTATTTGTCCCAATCCGTTTAATCCCAGCACGGAAATAAGATTTGAGCTGGCTCAAAGCGGCTATACCGAACTGGAAATCTACAACATGCGAGGTCAGAAAGTAAAAACATTACTGGCAGAAGAATTACACGCCGGAGCGCATAAACTGATCTGGGATGGCAGAAATGAACGGAACCAGAGCGTGGGCAGCGGCATGTATTATCTGTCTTTAAGTAATGCCTCAAATGTTTTGACAAAGAAAATGATTTTATTGAAATAGTGACATGGTTTAATCTGATCGTATTAATGGCAATATTGATCAATATGTAGCATTAGCAAGGAAGGCATAGAATAAATAAATAGATTGAAAACTAGAATTATGGCATAACAGGAGGAGTTTATGCGTGTGATCTGGATATTATTATTTCTAATCTACCTGATAACTCTGCAGGGTTACTGGGCAGAAGTAAGTGACAACAGCGGCATGTTCAGCTATGAACAGAGCGAGCGGGGTGAAATTGAGCTGACTTTTCGTCTGGATGGTTATGAGATAGAGCAGATAGAACGCGAGGGGCAGATTTTTCAGCGAATAAGCCATCCGGAAAGCGGCAGTCTGCTGGAAGCAGGTATGCCGGAATTGCCGGTATTTACTACAATTATAGCTATCCCGGGTCAAGGAGTAGTTAACCTGGAATATGTAAACAGCAGAAGTGAACTTTTACAGAATATAATTATCTATCCTCAGGAACAATGGGAAGATACTGATCATCAATCCACAGATATTTTCCGGTTAAACGAAGATTATTACCGGAAAGGCTCCATTTATCCTCTCGAAAAAGTGAAGACTTCCGGAGCAGAGATAATGCGGGATCTGCGTGTTTTACCGGTTACTTTTTCACCTTTCAGATATAATGCTGCGAAACGGGAACTGGAAATATGCAGAGAAATAACGGCACATGTAACCATATCCGGCAGCGGTGGTGAAAATGAAAAAGAGGAAAGTGGTAAAATATCACGCGCCTTTGAGCCAATTTACCGGAATATGGTTCTTAATTATGATGATTTTACGGGACGTCCGGAATATCAGCAGCCAGTGCTGCTTTTCATAATACCTGATCTGGAAGACGCCCTGGCAAATTTAGAAGTTCTGAAAGACTGGAAGCGCCAGAAAGGTTATAATGTTATCGTGGCAACGACCAGCGAGACCGGTACGACTCATACAGAGATAAAAAATTATCTGCAGGATGCATATGACAACTGGGAAAATCAGCCGGAATACGTCTGTTTCTGCGGAGACGGAAACGGGAATTATACCTTGCCGGTTTACGGATATGGTGATCATCCTTATGCGCAACTGGCAGGTGATGATGATCTGGAAGATGTAATCCTGGGTAGGCTGCCGTTTCAGACTATTACTTCTTTCCAGGTGCTGATTTCCAAGATTTTTACTTATGAAAAGGAGCCTTATCTGGAAGATACCGAATGGTACAGTAGAGCCTTACTGGCTGGGGATCCGTCTCATTCCGGAACATCAACTGTTTATACCTGCAAAGCCATAAAGGATCTGATGCTGGATTATCCTGATAATTATAATGATGAAGATAATGATTTCAGTGAAATTTATAATAATCCCTTTGCTGCGCAGATGAATAATGCTATCAATTTGGGTGTGAGCTTTATGGCATATCGCGGACATGATGGTATGAGCGGCTGGTATCCGGGTAATACTTCAAACATCTCAATGCTGCCCTTTGCGACAATGATCACCAGCAACACGGGAAACTGGGTATCAGGAACCGGAGCCAGCGAACTTTTTATGCAGCAGGGAACTATATCTGTTCCGGGTGGTGCAATTGGTGCCGTTGGTTCTTCTTTTGGTGATGTTCATACCTGTTTTTGTAATACTTTAACGACGGGTATTTTTGGAGGGATTTTCCACGATGGCATTCTCAGTATGGGTGGAGCCGTAACACGCGGTAAATATTATCTCTCGGCAACTTATCCCCAGTTGATAGGGTCTTATACATATTTATACTGCTCAATTAATACCTTACTGGGAGATCCGAGCCTGAGCCTGTGGACAAATGTTCCAGAATCAATGGTAGTGGACTATGAAAACATTATTCCGACTGGCACTAATTATCTTCAGGTAGAAATTCGCAATGATGATAATGAAGCTCTGGAAGGCGCCTGGGTTACTCTGAGCAATGAAGAAGAAACTTTCTTTACCACTGGATTTTCCGGAGCAGTCGGGGAAATGCTGCTTGATCTGAATGGAACTGAGATGGGCGAATATGACCTGGTGGTGACCAGTCATAATTCTATTCCGCACCTGGGAACGATTACCATTGCGGATGCGGAACAGTATGTTGATATTACCATGGTAATCTATAATGATGCTAGTGGTAATAATGACGGAGTATTAAATCCGGGGGAAAGTGTAGAGATAATTCCCACATTCCATAATTATGGCAGCAGTAACGTTAATAATGTAAATGTAACCTTTTCTCTGACAAGTGATTATCTGGTATTGCAGAATGATGAACTAAGTCTGGGCAATATTGCTGCAGGAGCTTCGATTACGCCAGTTAACGGGATAGGACTGGAAATACTTCCCATGGCTCTGGATGGCATGCAGGGCTGCCTGGAAATGTCTATAACCGATAGTGATGGAAACAGCTGGCAGACCTGGCATTACCTGGTTATAGCCGGGGCGGATCTTTTTATCCTGGATTATGCAATCGTCGGTGGAGGCATTCTGGAACCAGGAGTTGAAGCTGAACTATATTTTACTGTGGCAAACCTGGGCACAATGCCTGCTGCAGATATTGAAGCAGAACTGGTAAGCCTTAATCATTTGCTGGTGATCACCGGCAATCCGGGCAGTTTTGGTGATATTGCAGCAGGAGATGAAGCAGATAACAGTGATGATCCATTCACGGTAATACCTGTGTCAGAAATAATTCCCGGAATGCAGGTGGAAATTGAACTCCTGTTAAGTAATGAAGCAGAATTTTTCCAGAGCTGTCATTTCCTCATTCCTGTGGGAGGGGTGGAAGTAACCGATCCGCTGGGTCCTGATGAATACGGTTACTGGTGCTATGACGATGGTGATCTGGGTTATGAGATCTGCCCTGAATATAACTGGCAGGAAATTGATCCTGTTTTTGGAGGTGAGGGAACGAGCCTTAATCTCTATGATCCCGGCAATACCGGTGACATTGAGCAGCTTACTCTTCCGGAAGATTTCACTTTTTCATTTTATGGTATTGAATATGATGAGATCACCATTTGCTCTAACGGCTGGATTGCTCCGGGCATTCATGAAGGTGCTTATTTCATGAATCATCCCTTACCGGGTCCTCATGGTCCCAGTCCGATGATCGCTGTTTTCTGGGACGATCTGGCGATCGGAAGTGGTGATGTGCTCTGGTTTTATGATGAAGACCAGCATTCTCTCATAGTTCAGTGGTCAAGAATTATTAATGCTGATACATCAGTACCGGAAACGTTTGAAGTAATCATCTATGATCCTGATTATTATCAAACCATAACAGATGATTCTCTGATAAAAATGCAGTACCTGGATGTTACGAATAATAACGCCGGATTCTATCCTTCCAATCATGGGCAGTATTGCACGATTGGTCTGGAAAATGAAAATGCGCTGATCGGATTGAATTATACCTTTAATAATGCTTATCCTGCCGCTGCGAAAGTATTGGAAGATGAGATGGCTCTTCTTTTCTCTCCTCCACGCTATCCGGAATCCGGACCCTATCTGGAAACTGTTTCCTATGAATATCTTTCCGGTGATGATGAATTCATCGAGGCTGGAGAGGAGGTCGTGCTATCCGTGCTTATCTTAAATCAGGGAGTTGACCCGGCAGAAGAAGTGAACGTGGAACTGGTAATTGCTGATCCCTATTTCACGGTTGTAGAAGGAGATGCATATATCGAATATATTGAATCCCTGGGTACTTTTCAGTTAACAAATGAATTCAGTTTTCAGGTTAGTGACTCGGTGACTGATTATTATAATTTTTCTGCCACTCTGAATATGACGACTGCAGATAATTACTGGTATTCAAATTTGAATTTTACAGCGCACTGCACAAATGCTTTCCTGTTAGATCAGGACATTATCGATGTAGAGCTGGAGGTTGACCAGATCACGCAACGGATACTTACCATAACTAATATCAGTGCCGAGTATGTTAATTATTATCTGCAGCTTGATAATGCTCAAGGTGGTCGCAATATTTCAGGGTCCTTTATTTCCTGTGATGCTTCAGTATTTTACCCCGGCAACGAGGCAGTCTGGAATTTTACTGTATATAATAATTCCAGCGATAGTGAGTGGATTAAAGATATCTGGCTTTATTTCCCCTTGGGAGTGACGGTGATTTCTGCTGATGACGCTTCTGGCGGGAGTGGAGGAGATTTGCAGTGGGATGGTATGACCGGCGATGGAGTGACGGTGAATTGGCATGGTGAAACCGCTAATGGCTGGGGCGTGCTGCATGATGGTGAAACTGCCACCTGGTCGGTGAATGTGACTCTTAGTGAAAACTTTACCGGTGATATTCAGGTAGGCTGGCAGATATGGGGTGACGGTTTAGGTTCTGCTCCTCATATTGTCAGCGGAGAGCTGAATTTTGATCTTGATATAAGCTGGCTAAGTTTGAATACAGCATCCGGTACGATTGCTCCCGGTGGATCCGAAGAAATTACAGTTTTTTATGATGCTATCGATATGGAACCTGGAGAATACAGCTGCCAGATATTAATCTCTTCCGATAGCTGGTTCTCTAAAGTCGTGGAAACAAATCTGACCGTGGTTAATTTGGATGGAGAGTGTAATGATATCCCTGCCGAAACTGGAATAACGGGTATCTGCCCCAATCCTTTCAATCCCAGCGCGGAAATTAGATTTGAACTGGCAGAAGCTGGTGAGACGGAATTAAGTATTTACAATTTAAGAGGCCAGAAGGTGAAAACCCTGCTGGCTGAAGAGCTGAATGCCGGTGCGCATAAGACATTCTGGAATGGCAGTAATGAACAGAACCGGATTGTGGGCAGCGGAATCTATTATCTAAATCTTAAAAGTAATAATAAAGTACTAATACGAAAAATGATACTGCTTAAATAATTGCTAAAGGAGGAATTATGAAAAAGACGGTTTACTTAGGAATTTTGCTGTGTCTGCTGCTGCTGTGTGGGGCTGGCATGAGTGCAGCAATTAATGTACCTGATGATTACTCTACAATCCAGGAAGCAATTGAAGCTGCCGTGGATGGTGATATTATCCTGGTGGCTCCAGGAACTTATCAGGAGAATATCAATTTTTCAGGAAAAGCCATTACTATCGGTTCTTATTATGTAACAACTCAGGATACCAGCTATATTTCCCAGACAGTAATAGATGGTGGACAAAGCGGAAGTGTGGTTACTTTTAATAATCAGGAAAATGAAAACTCGGTATTGACCGGCTTCACTATCAGCAACGGTAATTCTTCTAATAATGGTGGAGGGATTTTCGTAGGTGATTATGGCCGTCCCACGTTGAATCATCTCAAGATCATCAATAATCAGGCAGCCTGGTATGGTGGTGGATATTACTTTGGCGAATATTGCACTTCGGCAGTTTCGGATCTTCTGGTATCCGGCAATTCTTCTTATGAAGGCGGTGGTGGAGCTTACAGTTATTACTGTGATCTGCTCCTGGAGGATTCCGTGATCAAGGATAATATCTGCGAAAGTGCAGGTGGGGGAATTTACAGCGAAGAAACTGATCTGCACCTCGAAAATGTTGTCATCGAAAATAACACTGCCTATTGGGGTGGTGGCATATCCTTGATCAACGGCAATTCATCACTTGTTGACGTTTTTATCTACCGGAACCAGGCAGAGAACGGGGGCGGGATCTGTAACTGGGGTAATCTGTATCTGGAGAACGTGACTATCACGGAAAACAGTGCTGACTGGTCAGGAGGTGGAATCTATAATTCGTACTATGAACTTATCTTTGCGTCAGATATTCCTCATCGATGCAGTATTTATCTGAATGACCAGGGTAAAAGTAATTATGGGAACGATATTTATTCCAATGTTGAGCTGGATGTATATCTAACCGCTTTTAGTGTTTATAATCCAACTGAATATTATGCATCACCGCTGTCAGCCTTCAATTTTGATATTCAATTCGGTTTAAGGCAGCAGGTGGATGGCGATCTTTATATCTCGTGTGATGGTAATAACGAAAACAGCGGAATCTCTGCAGAAGAACCCTTACAGACGATACGCAAAGCAAATTCTCTTATGCTGGCTACCGAAGATGATCCTCATACTATTCATCTGGCAGAAGGAACATACAGCCCTTCTGCGACTGGGGAAAGATTCCCTGTCAGTTTATTGGATAACGTTTCTCTCTGCGGTGAAGATATGGAAAGCGTGATCCTTGACGCTGAAGGTAACTCCCGCGTTTTATACCTCCTGTCACTCAGTAATGCAACCATAGAAGGAATGACTTTAACCAATGGTTATGCAGATCATGGTGCCGGAATACTGGCCAGTTTCTCCGAGGTTATTCTGCAGGATCTAAAAATCATAAACAATATTTCCGAGGGTTATGGCGGCGGGATCTATCTGGATAGTTCACCGGTTGTTATGAATCGTCTGCTTATAGTAGATAACGTAGCCACTAATAAAGGCGGAGGAATTGTTATTACCGGTGACTTCGGAGGTTTGATAAAAAACTGCACTATTACTGGAAATTCAGCGACAATTGACGGAGGCGCCCTTGAAGTGAGTTCTGAACCTGTGATCATCGTAAACAGCGTTTTATGGGATAATTATCCGCAGGAAATTCATAATAACAGTTGGCTGGGACTGGATCTAACAGTTGCCTATTCTGATCTGGATGGTGGCGAATCAGCAATTGCTGCCGGTTCTGGAAATGTAAACTGGCTGGCAGGAAATCTCGAAATTGACCCGATGTTTGCAGATGTGGAAAATGGAGACTATACCTTACAGCCTTCATCTCCATGTTTTGATACCGGGACTGCTTATTTCGAATTTGAGAGTGAAATTCTGCTTGATCTGATGCCTGAAGATTACTGGGGCGAAGCTCCTGATATGGGCGCTTATGAACTGGTGATCACTGATGCGGAGGAAGAAGATATTACTCCTGTGGCGGCAGCCCTGAGGAATTACCCCAATCCTTTCAATCCGGTCACAACTATCAGCTTCAATCTAGCGACAGCAGGATATACAACTCTGGATATTTACAACGTAACCGGACAGAAAGTAAAAACGCTCATCGATAATGAACTTACCGCAGGTGATTACCAGATAATCTGGGACGGCACCGGAAGAGACGGACAAACCCTTTCCAGCGGTATGTATTTCTATAAACTCAGTTCAGGAAATTTATCAGCAACCAGCAAAATGGTTCTAATGAAATAGTGACATATGTCCCCTGGGGTTGATTATCTTATTAATAAAGCACCAGGAGGCATGATGAAAGAGCACGCTAATCATTTAAGCAGATTAGAGTTAAAAAGTTTTGAGGGAGAGTTCTTGTATGAATTAAT
>JAIPGO010000062.1 GCA_021736135.1 Candidatus Cloacimonadota bacterium | reverse complement strand
CTATGGGGAAAACGAAATCAGTGATAAGTGACCTTATAATAGATACTTATAAATGTACAAACTTGAACTGTAATTGCCAGAAAACAATAATTGTGCATTATTATTGATATTATTCAGCATAAGTTATTGAAAAAGGTGGCATAAAAGTGAACAGTCTCAAAATTTCGGGGAGATGCGAATTGGAAGAATTTCTTGACAAATTTAGAACTATTGCACTCTCTTAAAGTTGGAAAATTGGGAGTATTATCAGAAGCCTCTCAGCAAAGGAGAAGTAATGAAGTCTTGTGTTTATTATCTATTACTGCTGTCATTAATTATTCTTATTTCCGGTTGCAATGCGGAAATGAAATTAGTGCCTCGTGATGTAGAGTTTTCCAGTTTTTATCCTGCCAGCGCAACTACCGGGATCGAACCTTTTATATCCTTATACTGGGGCTGTGAATATGCTGTCAGTTATGATCTGCTCTTTGGCAGCGATCCAGATAATCTGGATACAATAGTTACTGCTCTTGTTACTCCTGACTATTACATTGAACCATTATTTCTTTCTACAACCTACTATTGGCAGGTAATAGCATATAATATGGCGGGAATTGCTTTTTACAGTCCTGTTATGTCTTTTTCCACTCGTGATCCTCACTGGCAGGAGTTTTATCCACCTGCCGGTATTGAAAATATGCCTTTAGAGGTTTTCTTCAGCTGGAATATCAGTCGAGATCTAACTGAAAATATTCAATACAGCTTTTACCTGGGAACAGATTCTTTATCCCTGAACATCATGGGTAGTGGATTAATTGATCCATATATAGCGATAGATTCCCTATTTTACAACACGAAGTATTACTGGCAGGTGACAATGAATAATGACACAGGAATACTCAATTCCAGCCAGATCCTTGATTTTACTACTAAAGAAGCAGAATGGGAGATCATTGCACCTCTTGATGAAGAAATTGAGCTTGAGCTATCCGTATTATTACAGTGGCAGTTAACTGGCAGTAGAAACGAAATTGCATCAACTATAATCACTCCTGTAAAGTCTGCTCAAACTGAAAGCAGAACTAATCAACGGGAGGCATTATACCTTTTTGATGTTTACTTTGGAATTGCTTTGGATGAACTTGAACTGCTGGTTTCGGGACAGGAACCGCAGCAATTCCAGCTTTCCGGGCTTTCTTACCGGCAGCAGTATTTCTGGCAGGTTAAAGCACTTTATATGGGTGAGCAGATACTGGAAAGCGAGATTAGTTCATTTTCTACTCGCGACCGCTTTACTGAATTCTATCCCGCAAATGAAGAGCCTTTTATACCGGATGCTCCCGTGCTGTCATGGGACTGTACTGATGGAGTCTTGTTTGATGTATTCCTTGGAATAGAATCCGGCTATCTGAACCAGGTTGCGAGCCTGATCAGTGAAAATTCACTGCCGGTATATAATCTGGCTTACAGCACTATTTATTACTGGCGGGTAGATGCATTACTTACTGATAGCTCGCTTTGGACTGGTCCAGAACTTACTTTTATCACAACTACCGATCCTGTTCCTCCGGGCTATAAACTGGTCAGCTATCTCGTGAGAGCGGAAATGCCCTGCAATATCGACGTGGTTTACCGCGTCACGGATATGGCAGATGAACCTGTTCTGATTTATGAGGATGATGATTTCACTTTTCTGGAGGATGACGCTGAAATTGATCCGGTGGAATCATTACTTGAAATCTATAAAGGTGATGAAATCAATTCCACAAATAAAACCGTCCTCATGATCGATAACAGTACCAGTATGGATTCACTGTTGGCGGATATAAAACTTGCAGCTTACGGCTTTGTGGAAAATATGCTGCCTAATCAGGAAATGTGCGTCTTCACTTTTTCAGAACAGACGGAACTTATCGAAGATTTTACTAATAACCAGGCAGCTCTGATCGGAGCCATCAATTCCATTGAAAGCGGATATTCTTCAACCAACCTTTACGGAGCCTTTATCACTGGTGTGGAATACTGGGACGATTTCTATTATCCGGAAAACCTGGTGAAAGGTAACCTGATCCTGATAACCGACGGCAGCGACACTCAAGGTTCCACAACGCTGGAAGAAGCGCTTGAGGCACGGGGAAAGCACCTTGTCTATACTATCGGCATCGGTAGTAACGTAGATACTTATGCATTAAATCAGCTTGCCAACGAAGAATTTTTTCATCTGCCTACTGCCGGTATGGCGGTAACGGCATTTTCTACTATTCAGAATGAACTCACAAACTATCTCAATAGTTTCTACTGGCTGCATTACATCACGCCCAAGCGTGGTGATTTTGACCATGCTTTAGAAATAAGCCTGATTAATAACCCGAATACTGGTAATGATGCGATTATATCTGATACTTTCAACAGTTTGAATTTCTTTGGAATTTTGCCAGGCGTTTTCGTGAATGTTGATCCGGAAGCCGGATTACCCTATGGTATAGAAGAATACACCATCGCTGATTCTTCAATGCATACTTTAACTGCCACTTCTTATAATTATGAAGTTGAACCTGTATATACCTGGGAAATCGAAAATGCCGATATTGCCACTCTTTCTTTTGTGGGATTTGGCGGAAAATATGCCTTGATCTGTGCTGGCGGTTTGGAAGGAACAACGGAACTGACTGTCACTGACATAGCAAATAACCGGATTCGAAGAATAGATATTATTTCCGAAGTTGAGATCATATTTCCGAGATAGAAATCTGGCGCAGGAACTGAAAATATTACTGCAAAGCATGGCTTTTGTTAATTATAAAAAAGTAAGGAAAAATATATGGGAGTGCGGTTGAAGAAACTTATTCTGCTGATATTTATAATTTCAGGGATTTTTCTGCAGGCAATGTCACTGCAGCAGGCTTATGAACTGGCACAATCTCAGGGAATTTATGACCGCTATCTGATCCTGGAAACAGGAGTTATATATACGGGTGGTTTACTGATCGGGAAAACTTTGAATCCGCTTTCCAATACTCTGGAAGGCCAGGAAGGTGAGAATGTGTTCATCGATGGAAACGGCGCTATTCTTGATCTGCAGCAGACGGAATTGACCATTTCATATTGCCAGAACAGGCTGGATATTCAGGACTGCATTATCATCAACGGCGATGTGCACTTCCGAGGCGAAAGCCAGCTCTTTCAGGCAAAACCGGAAGGCTCAATCAGCTATTGCACATTTTATAATAATGATGATTACGGATTCCGCTTTATGGGTACCGGTGACGGCGTGGAATTGAACCATAATATTTTTGCTGATGCTTTGGAGACCGGTGATGATTACACTTATCTGACCGGGTTTTCCATGGAATGGATACCCACGGGAATCAATGTTGCCATCAGCGGTCAGGGCGGATATCCTGATATTCATGACAACTGGTCCTGGTTCAGTGATGAAGAAACCAATCAGGATTCGCTATTCCACTTTGCCGTGTTATGTGATTATGGCTGATTTGAACCATTTATCTGGCAGGCTGCCGGACTTTATGGAAATATCAGCAGTGAAAATCCGCAATTTACTGATCCCCAATCACTCGATTTTTCTCTCGCGCCAGATTCACCCGCTGCCGGATATGGCTGCCGTGTCTTTCCCTCAAGAAATGATTATTCAGAAAACTTATCATATCCTGCCATATCCAAAACTTTCACGGAATATAGAGATTATATAGAATTTTCCGGTGAAATTTCAGAAAACACTATCTGGAGCGCTGATACAGTAAGAGTTACGGGCAACGTTTTAATTCCGGAAGATATCACGCTGCAGGTTAGCGCTGGTACGAGAATTGAATTCACCGGTTATTATTCGCTGGAAGTTTTAGGTTCGCTTATCGCTTTTGGTACTCCTGAGGATAGAATATATTTCACTGCACAATTTCCGGTGGATTTCACATTTGATGGCTCGCACCGCGGTTGCTGGAATGGTATCAGGTTCCCATTTACATCGGTTTTGCAGGATAGTTCGGTTTTTGAATACTGCATTTTTGAATATGCCAAAGAAACCGGTGATGAAGCAAAAGCCGGAGGAGCCATTTCTCTGCAGTATTATTCTAATCTGCGCATCGAGAACAGCATTTTCCGTTTCAATATCGCCGATAGAGGTGGTGCCATCGCCTGCCGCAATTTTTCTGCACCGCTTCTGATCAATAATCTCTTTTCAGATAACTATGCTCTGGACACGGGCTCAGTTATATATAATGAATATTCATATCCCCTCCTGGCGCATAACACCATCACTTCCAATCATTCCATCAATCCCGACATCTGGACGCCATCCTGCACACTCACCGATTATTTCAGCAAACCGAAACTTTTCAATAATATCCTCTGGGAGAATACAACAGAATATTTCCAGCCGGCAGAAATTTTTGAACCTCGTCCTTACAATTACGGCTGTAACGATATCCAGCAGGAAAACCTTAATCTGCAAAACCTGAATATAAACCCGTTTCTACAGCAGGATTATAGTCTTAATGATTTTTCACCTTGTATTGATGCCGGAGGTCTACTGCTTCCGGTAAATCTGCCCGATTTTGATCTGGCAGGTAATCCCCGCCTTACTGGCGTTATGCCTGATCTCGGCTGCTTTGAATTTCAGCAGGTAAACAATGGTGATGTATCAATTTCATCAGCTTCGGAAATCTTGCTTTACCCGAATCCTTTCAATCCCAGTATAAACATAGGATTTTCTCTGGAAAAACCGCAAAAGGTTAGATTGCAGGTCTTTGACATCAGGGGCAGAATGATTTATGAACACGAGGCATATTACTGTTCCGGTGCACAAAGTATCACCTGGAATGGTATTTCCGATAGGGGTGAAAAAGCAGCCAGCGGTATATATATCTTTCAGCTTAACTGTCATAATCAGCTTTTAACTGCTAAAAGCTGCCTGTTGAAATAATTGTAAGAAAAAGAGCGTGGTTTTTACTAAAACGCCGAGTCCCAGCCTGGCTCTTCATTTCACGATTTTACGCTTCATACGCCATTTTTGACTGGATACAATTAGTTAAACCCATATTTTGCGGTAGAATTTCACAAATAGCACCAGGTTTCTGGCACAGAGAAAGTTACAAAATGATCATAAATATCAAAAATATTCACTGATCATTTTCTAACTTCTCTGCACTCATCCCGATGGATCGGGATTAGCACTCTTTTAAAAAGCTTACTGCACAAAGTGGGTTAAAAACCTGGCAAATCAGCACCTGCTTTTAGTGGTCGATAAATTTTTGTGTCTTTATTAATTTCCTTGTAGTTTCTACCTGGCTGAAACGGGTATATAAGTCCCATAATTCCTGTAAGTTTTATAATTGTTGATAATTATCTTGACGTATTTAGCCGGAAGCGTAAAAAAAATATTCAATAATGAGGGATTATTAAAAAAAGATGAAATGGGTAAATTAATACTGTTTAAGCTCCTTATACTGGTTATTCTGCTGCTCCTTCCGCAGGCAGCAGCAGCGGGATGGCGCGATCCTGCCTCTCCCGACTGGCAGGTTGTCAATTACTGTAACAGTACCACGGCTTATGGGATTGTTACTATTGACGGCATCAGCGCTCAGGAAGATGATATAGTAGCTGCTTTTATTGACGGAGAATGCCGCGGTGCTCAGAATATTAATTCTTCTCAGGGACAATCCTATGTGACTATAGTGATTAATGGTGAATCCATTGAATTTGTGGAGTTCTATTTTTATCAGGCTGCAACTGGATTGATCTGTAATATTGGTTATACAACCTGGACTTCTCCCGGTGGTTCTATTGGCTACCCTCCGGAATTTCTACCTCTTGCAGCAACCTCAACTGGTGCTAACCATCTGCCGTATTTGGAATTACCTGAAGTTATCCTGGCTACGGAACCAGTCGAATTTCTCTGGATTTGGTCCGAAGATATTTATGATCCCGATGATGATCTGCTCTTTCTGGATATTTCAGTTCCGGAGGATATGGAATTAACTGCTGCTTTGCCGGATTGGCAGGCGGTGTCATATAGTTCCACTACACAACTCTTTGCCGAAATCAGTATAAATGATGAACCTGCTGTCGCCGGTGACGTAGTAGCAGCCTTTGTCAATGATGAATGCAGGGGTGTGGCTGCTGTGCAAATGTGGGGAACTGTCCCTTTTGTTGCTCTAAGTGTTTATGGCACTATGATTGAACCGGTAAGTTTTCATATTTATTCAACCACGATGAATATGACCTGGCTAAGTGATTTTTATGTCAATTCTTCACCCGGCAATATGATAGGTTATCCCGAGCTTCTGGCAGTGGACGGTAATAGTCTGATCCTGGAATCTGATCTGCTGTTATCCATAGAAAATCCACCTGATGAGGTGGAAACCCTCAATCTCAGTATCGCAGATACACCGCCAGTTTCCTGTATATCTGCTCATATTACTATTATGAACAGCGCAGTCAACAATCCCCCTCTCATTGAATTGCCCCTGGTATCTTTTCTGGAAGACAATGATTTTGAAATAGATCTGCTCAACTACATAACTGATCCCGATAATGACCCTATAACGGTTTTCATTGAAAATCAGAGCTCATTAACGGCACTTTTGTGCGGTTCTATACTGACTATAACTCCGCCACCGGACTGGTCTGGCAGCGCTTCTCTGAATGTGATAGCTACCGATGATGCCAGATTTTATGCAATTGATACTTTATTTATCCAGGTTATTCCCGTTAACGACCCACCTCAAGCTTGCTTCCCTGCTCAGATCAACATTGATGAAGATAGCTCTGCCGTGATCGATATGGCTGATTATATTATAGATATCGATGATGACTCTCTGGAAGTTATTATAAATAGTATGCCATTTATCGAAGTATTACCGGCTCCACCCCAGTGGCAGCCTGTCCAGTATAATAACTGGGCAACTGGTTATATCACGGTTACTCTTTCGGAAGGTTCTGTATCGGATGGATCTATTCTGGCTGCCTTTTCCGGAAACGAATGCCGGGGTGTAAGTAATATCACCGTTTTTCAAAATCAGGCTTTTGCGATCATCATGATCTATTGTTCAGGCATTACTCCTATCAAATTCAGATTATATGAAAATGACACACAAACTGCCTATAATACTCAGGCTCCCGTAAATGTTACTCCTAATTCCAATCTGGGATTTCCGCCCGAATATTATCATATAGATTTCACTCATGAGTATATGAGAGAAGTATACTGCTTCCAGCCCCTGGCAAACTGGTTTGGAGAAGACAACCTTCAGATCATTATCAGAGACCCGTCTCAGGCAGAAGTAGAAGCTAATATCAATATCCAGGTTTTAAATGTTCCCGATCCACCCACAATTGCCTTTCCGGAGCCTTTAAGGTTTGTCTCCTGCACTCTGGACTGGCTGGCGCTGGAAGATTATATCTTTGATCCGGATTTTCAGGAAGTGGAAATATCCCTGGCTGCTAATCCCCAGATAAATGCTATAATAATGAATAATAACCTGTATATTATTCCACTGCCGGAATCAATCGGGATGCAGGAACTGCTCTTTATTGCAGAAGATGTGGATGGTTTTATTACCGAACAATCCGTCAGTCTGGAGATATTGGAACCATATTGCGGAGAGATTGAATTGGTCAGCGGCTGGAACTGGATATCCTGCGGCTGGGGATCAAACCATTATCAAGCGGAATATATTCTCAATTCTATCGGAAATTCTGCCGATTATCTTAAAGGGCAATACAATTTCCTCTATTATGATGATTTGATTGGCTGGTATGGTTCGATGCAGCAGCTTGACCCGAAGCAGCTATACAAAACTCACCTTCAGGAAAATGCTCAGCTTTCCTGGACAGGATGGAATATCAGCGATTCACTCATTTCTGTTGTGAATGGCTGGAACTGGATCGGATATACCGGCACTAATTCTGCTAATATTAACCTGGCTCTGGCTCCACTGAACGGATTTGCCGATTATATTAAACACCGTGACGGTTTCGCTCAGTTTTATCCTGATATCGGCTGGATCGGCTCTCTGCAAAACCTTCACCCCGGTCATGGCTATATTATTCATTCCAATACAAGTATGCAGTTAACTTTTCCGCAATCCAGAGGAACTGCTTTAGAAAAGGAACCTGAAATTGCCTTTAAAAAAGCTGCTTCCTTTGAATTTACCGCCAGTATCACGGCTGTTATTCCTGAATATGAACCTCAGCCCGGTGATCAGTTATTGGCATTTTCAGGAGATCAGGTCTGCGGCATGGCAGATTTCTCTTCCGCATCCATCATTGATCTGCGGAATGAACTGGGTAATTTTTACTATTTTCTCTCATTATATACTAACCAGTTAAATCCTCAACCTGTGCATCTGCAATTATACCAGGCAAATTCGAATTCCTATCTTGATCTGGCTCAGCAATATGTCTGGGAACCGGATACCGTTCTCGGTAACCTGCAAAATCCCGAAATTCTAACTTTTCTTCCCTCTGAAACTAAGGAGGAAAGCGATTGGGTAGATATAAAACTCTTCCCTAATCCACTGCTGCTTTCCCGGGCAGAATTTTTAAAAATCGAGCTTCCAACCGGTAGAGTTACGGCAAATCTTGCCATCTACAATTTAAAAGGACAAAAAATTAAAAGCCTGACACCATCAGAAAATAACCTTTTCCGCTGGGATTTACATAACCGGAATAATGAGCAGGTGGCAGCAGGGATTTATTTTCTCAGAATCTCGGATAGTAATTCCACTTCCTTTAAAAAAATTCTCCTCCTGAAATAATCCTGTTTCAGCTCTCCTGCCAGCAGGATTACAGTTAATCAGTACTTTCCTCAAACCAGAACCCCGTTTCTTCAAAGCAACCAGGGAATATAGGTTTTTAAACAGAATTATGAACAAAATAATATTCCCGATGTGCGGAATATTCCGGTTTTGGAGGGCAAATGTGGAGGAACGTAATTTACTGCTGGTATAAAAAGTTTGTCTTTGCTATTTAGAACTTGACTAATTTTTTTTTAAAATGAAAATGATTCGTATTCATAATAAAAGGAAGAAAAATGAATATTCATGAGTATCAAGCAAAAAAACTGCTGCATTCGTATGGAGTAACAGTAACAGAAGGAATCGCAGCGTTCAGTACCCAGGAGGCAGTGACTGCAGCGAAAGCACTTGGTGGTGAGAATTGGGTTATTAAAGCCCAGGTTCATGCCGGAGGACGCGGCAAAGCTGGAGGCGTGAAATTCGCTGCCAATCTTGAGGAAGTGAAAAACATATCCCAAAAAATGCTGGGCATGACACTTGTAACGCATCAGACGGGTGCACAGGGCAAGCTTGTGCGCAGATTATACGTTCAGATACCGATAGATATTGAGAAGGAATATTACTTAGGAATCGTTTTAGATCGAAAAAGTGAGATGCCCGTGATAATGGCATCCACAGAAGGTGGCATGGAAATTGAGCAGGTTGCAGAAACTGCGCCTGAAAAGATAATTAAGGTTGGCATAGATCCGGTAATCGGACTGCGTTCATTTCATTTGCAAAAACTGTCTTTTGGTTTGGGGCTAACTAAAATTCAATCGAAGTCATTTCAGGAGATAGTTGCCCGGCTTTTTAATGCCTATCTGCAAAGCGATGCCAGTCTGATAGAGATCAATCCGCTTGTCTTGCAATCAGATGATACTTTTATTGCTCTGGATGCCAAGATCAATTTTGATGATAATGCGCTTTTCCGGCACCCTGATATTCTGGAAATGCGGGATATAGATGAAGAAGACCCAGGAGAGTTGGAAGCCGCGAATTATGGTTTGAGCTATATCAAACTTTCCGGTGATGTAGGCTGTATGGTAAATGGCGCAGGACTGGCGATGTCCACGATGGATATTATCAAGCAAACCGGGGGAGAACCGGCGAATTTTCTAGATGTGGGAGGAGCCGCAAGCGCAGATACAGTAGCACGAGGTTTTGAAATAATTTTGCGGGATCCAAACGTAAAAGTGATTTTTGTGAACATATTTGGCGGGATAGTTCGGTGTGACCGTATTGCCAATGGAATTTTGGAAGCAGCAGAAAGGATACATGTAAAAGTGCCGGTCATTGTGCGACTGGATGGAACAAATGCCGCCGCTGCTGCAGAAATCCTTAGAAATGCCAATATTTCTTCCATTCATTCGGCGCATGATCTGGAAAAAGGTGCACGTCTGGCAGTTGCAGCAGCGAAGGGAGAGAAATAATGAGTATTTTAGTAAATAAAAATTCAAAAGTGATCGTGCAGGGTTTCACAGGTAAAGAGGGGACTTTTCATGCTGAGCAGTGTATTGCTTACGGCACAAATATTGTGGGAGGTGTAACGCCCGGCAAAGGTGGAATAACGCATCTGGAAAGACCCGTTTTTAATACTGTAACTGATGCGGTTGCGGCAACTGGTGCGGATGTTTCGTTAATATTTGTACCTCCGGTATTTGGTGCGGATGCCATAATGGAAGCTGCTGAAGCTGGCATAAAAATTATCGTTTGCATCACGGAAGGGATACCCGTTAAAGATATGATCTATGCCAAGAAATATGTGGATTTGTCTGGAGTGACCTTGATCGGACCGAATTGTCCGGGTATAATTACGGCAGAAGAAACCAAGATCGGCATTATGCCGGGATTTGTTTTTAAAAAGGGCAAAGTGGGCTTGATATCCAAATCCGGCACGCTCACGTATGAGGCCGCCAACCAGATCGTAAAAAACGGTATGGGTATATCCACTGCCATAGGTATTGGCGGTGATCCCATCATTGGAACAGGGTACATTAAATTATTGCAATTATTTGAAGCGGACGCAGATACGGAAGCCATCACGATCATCGGAGAAATTGGTGGTGACCTGGAAATGCAGGCTGCGGAATATATCAAAGGAAACATCCGCAAACCCGTGGTAGCTTTCATTGCCGGACAAACGGCGCCTCCCGGAAAACGGATGGGGCATGCGGGTGCTATTATCGCCGGCAGCAAAGGCACTGCCCAGGAAAAGATCAATGCCTTGCTGGCAGCGGGAGTAACGGTGGCAAAATCACCGGCAGCAATCGGTATCACTATGGCGAAGCTATTAAAATCACAAATATAAATCAATAAGGAGAGGAATTTTATGAGATTTATTGATGTTAAAGAGATTACAGGCATCGTGAAAGACCTGTGTATCCAGGCTTGCACCGTGGCTAATGACAGCCTGGTGAAAAGTTTCCGGGAATCTCAGAAAAAAGAGGAATCCGAAGTCGGGAAAGCGGTATTTGATCAGCTTCTGGAAAATATCGAGATTGCCAGAAATGAATGTACTCCTATTTGCCAGGATACGGGATTCACAGTTGTATTCATGGAAATTGGACAGGAAGTAGCCTTTACTGGCGGATTGCTCAAGGATGCCGTGAATGAAGGCGTTTCGCAGGGATACAAAGAAGGCTATTTGAGAAAATCCATCGTGAAAGACCCCATTACCAATCCGGTTAATACGGGAGATAATACTCCGGCAATTTTGCATACCGATATCGTTGCCGGGGATAAGGTGAAGATAATCATTATGCCCAAAGGTGGTGGTTCGGAAAATATGAGCCGGATCAAAATGATGAAACCCGCCGACGGCATTGCCGGCGTAAAAAACTTCGTGATCGAAACGGTGAAAGCTGCCGGGGGTAATCCCTGTCCGCCGATTTACATTGGTGTGGGAGTGGGCGGAACTTTCGATTATGTAGCCTATCTGGCAAAGAAAGCACTTTTACGGGGAATAGGGAAGAGGAATTCTGATCCCAAAATCGCCCGGTTTGAAGTCGATTGGCTGGATGAAGTTAATAAACTCGGTATTGGTCCTGCCGGCTTGGGTGGTAGAATGACAGCGCTTGATCTTTTTATCGAAGTTTTTCCACGTCATATAGCCACATTTCCCGTTGCCGTTAATATTCAGTGTCATGCAAATAGAGAAAAGTCATTTATATTGTGAGGTAACTAAATATGATTAAATTAAATGCGCCTTTAGTTCAGGAAGATGTGATGAAATTGAAAATTGGAGACCAGGTTCTCTTAAGCGGAGTTATCTATACTGCCCGTGATGCTGCCCATCAGAAACTCGTTGATCTATTGAAAGCCGGCAAGGAACTGCCCTTTAATCCTCAAGGCAGCGTCATCTTTTATGTGGGTCCTTCACCAGCCAAACCAGGTCAGGTAATCGGAGCTGCCGGTCCAACCACCAGCTACCGCATGGATCCTTTCGTAAGCGACCTCCTGAAAGTCGGTATGAAAGGAATGATCGGCAAAGGACCACGTTCACAGGAAGTTAAAGACGGAATAGTAACTTATAACGGAGTATATTTTGGAGCAACCGGCGGAGCTGCTGCCCTGCTGGCAAAAACAATTACGGAAGCAGAAGTGATTGCTTTTCCGGAGCTGGGTCCTGAAGCCGTACGCCGCCTCGTTGTAAAAGATATGCCTTTGATCGTTGTTAACGATTGCCATGGTGATGATCTTTATGAAAAAGGAGTTAAAGACTTTCAAAAAGACTGATTGTCTTTGTGGAACTCGTATTTTTGAGTATATTAAAAAAATAAATAGTAATTTGGAGGAATTTAATGAAAGTGAAAATGGATATTTCCAATATCAATGAGATTTTTCCGGAAGATTTTACCCAGGAACAAAAGGCGAAGGCAAAAACTCTTTTTCTCAAACAATTATCAATTTTAGCGCATAAATACTACCGGGGCAAGATACAGACAGTTCCCAAAGTACCGGTACCCGGTTTTAACTGGTTCAATGTCTGGTACACGCCAGGTGTATCGATGGTTTCCACTACGATCAGAGATGATAATCTTACCTCTTTTGAGCTTTCCAACCGGGGAAATCTGGTGGCAGTAGTCAGCGATTCCACCCGCGTTTTGGGTGATGGCGACTGCACTCCTCCCGGAGGTTTAGGCGTTATGGAAGGCAAGGCTTATCTGATGAAATATCTCGGTGGTGTGGATGCCGTTGCCTTATGCATAGATAGCACTGATAAAAATGGACGCAAAGATCCTGACAAGATCATCGATTTCGTTAAAATGGCTGCCCCCAGCTTTGGCGCTGTTAATCTGGAAGATATATCCCAGCCTAACTGTTACAAAGTTCTGGATACATTGCGGGAAGATTGTATTATTCCAGTATGGCATGATGATGCTCAGGGCACAGCATCTGTTACTTTAGCGGGACTTTTAAATGCTCTGAAACTGGCAGAAAAGAAAATAGCCAATGTGCGTATTGTAATGATTGGGGCAGGAGCATCAAATACGACCATCGCCCGGTTCATTCTCAAAGCCGGTGCTGATCCTGCCAATATCACCATGTTTGATTCCAGAGGTTCGCTGCATAGCGATCGTGAGGATATCAAGTCCAGACCGGAGTTTTATCGTAAATGGGATCTCTGTCAGAAAACTAATCCACATAAATTTGGCTCAATTACTGAAGCTATAAAGGGCGCTGATGTTTTAATTGCACTTTCCAAACCGGGACCGGATACCGTGAAACCCGAATGGATCAAATCTATGGCAGATAAAGCAATTGTTTTCGTCTGCGCTAATCCCGTACCGGAAATATATCCTTATGCAGCCAAAGAAGCCGGTGCTTTTATCGTAGCCACTGGGCGCGGAGATTTTCCCAATCAGGTAAATAATTCCATTGGTTTCCCTGGCATTCTCAAAGGTACGCTTTTAGCCCGTGCTTCCAAGATCACAGATAATATGGCGATTGCGGCTGCTAATTCTCTGGCTGCATATGCGGAAAAAAGAGGCTTTAGTCCAGATGACATCATTCCCAAAATGGATGAACCGGATATTTTCTGCTTTGAAGCCGCTGATGTGGCGATGCAGGCTATCAAGGATGGTGTTGCCCGTCTGAAACCTTCCTGGGATGAAGTATTCCGCAAGGCGAAGGAAGATATTGATTATTCCCGCAATCTTACCGATTCCCTGGTGAAAAATAATTTCATAACCGGCGTTCCTCAGGAAATGCTGCAGAATGCTCTGGAGTGGGCTGTTAAAAATATTCGTGAGGGTTCTTAAAATGTCTAACCTGAATGAGCTGTTTCTCAAAGCCGAGGACTTTAAGAAGAAGGGTATGTTTGATAATGCCATCGCCCTTTATAACCGGATATTAAAAGAAGATCCCCAGTTCAAGGATATTCATACCATTTTAGGTGAGATCTACTACATCATGGGTGACGTGGATAATGCCGTAAAGAACTACGAAATGGATATGCATCATAATGAAGAAAACTATCTGACGTTATATCGTCTTGGCATAGTTTACTATCGGGCAACGAAATTTAATAAGGCTATCCAGATATTTAAGAATATTGTGGATAAGGGGTGTCAGCTCGATATGGCATATTACTGGATGGGGCTGGCTTATTTTCATACCGGCAGAATTGTAAGGGGCATTGAGATGTTTGAAAAACTGCGGGAAAAAATGCCTCAGAATACGGTGGGTTGCTATAATCTGGCAGTTTCATATCAAACCATCGGACAATTTTCCAAAGCGATAGATTGTTTGCTGCGGATACTGGAAGAAGATGATTCTATTGTCTCGGTGCATTATCACCTTGCCCTTGCTTATCTCGGTGATATGCAGATCAAGCTGGCGTTGAAGCATTTTACCAGAGTTGTGGAACTTGATCCGAAACACCAGGCTGCCCAGAAAAAGCTTGATGAAATTTATAACGACCAGGAAATGCTCTATTCCTATGGCGTCAAAATGACCAAAGACAGCGATAACGATGAAGAACTTAATATGAATTATTACATCGGAGAAGCCTATAAAGGCTTCAATATGATTGATAAAACCTTCAAGTATCTCAAAACCATCGCTCTCGAAAAAGACAAGGATAAGGTTAAGGAATAATGATAAAAGCTCCCGCAGGATATAAACTGCGGGAGTTGTCTTCTTTCATTCAAAATTCACAATTCAACATTCAAAATTATTTCAAACTTCTTCCCTGAGCTTCTTAGTAAAATAGATGATCTCAGTATGCTTCCTATAATTGTTTTTCTCAAAAAGCTTCATAGAATCTTCATTATCATCTTCAATCAGAACGGCAAAGATTTCTATATTATGCTCCAGGAGCCATTTTTCACTGGCAGAAATTAACTCGCTGGCAAGGTGGCGTCTGCGATGATCAGGATGAACTGCCAGCCTGTTTATCCAGCCCTTTCTGCCATTGTGACTTACTATGGCTGCTGAAACCAGGTTACTGCCTTCAAAACCACCCAGAAATATGGTATTTGATTCCCTGAATTGACGTTCAATGTTTTCCCTGCTGTCCCTTCCCCGTGGACGATGAGATAATCCGGCTTTTTCCCAGAGTTTTATCAGGTCATCATATTCCTCAAAAACTATTTTCCTGATAGTTTGCATGTATATAGCTCCTTAATTAAAAAATCAGCCGGCAGTTTTCTACCGGCTGATTTTTTTTAAAATTCTCTCCCCACTATTTTATCAATAACATCCGTTTCGTTAAAATTTCCCTTGTGGTTTCCAGTTTATAGAAATATATTCCTGAACTGCATAATTCGCCAGCTTCGTTTTTCCCATCCCAAACCAGAATATAAGTTTCCTCTTTACTGACCGGGGAATCAGAAAGCAACTTCCTGATCGCTTTTCCCTGAACATTATATATCGTCAGAGTAGCATGCGTGTTGTAAGAAAGCAGGAAGCTGATCTCGGTTGAGGGATTGAACGGATTGGGATAATTCTGCTGCAGTCCAAAAGGTAAAGGTACTTCTGGTGAGTTGTTATTCTCATCTTCAGGCTGCGGAATATAAACCAGGATCGGTCCGTAAGTCTCGCTCTGATTACTGTAATCAACGCTTTCCAGCCAGTAATAATAGGTCCGGTCAAAATTATAATCACAAAAGTCGATGAACTGATAATTCGTCATTTCCGAGGTTGTTCCTTGACCTTCAATAATTTCAGGATTTACCTGAAAACTCAAACTCAGATCTGATTCCGTTGCCCGAAATACATTCCAGCCGGCATTATTTATCTCAGAAGCAGTTACCCACTGCAAAATCGGTACTTCACCATTAAATACTCCTGTAAAACTCGACAAGGCAACCGGCAGCGGTGTGGTGCTGCCTCCTTCGTCAGGCAAGATCCCAGTTCCCGCAGAACCATAAATCTGAAACTCGGTTACTGCTAAAGGGAAAGTTCCTGTGATAGGATTACTGCTCGGAAAAGAACTGTTCATCCAGTCATTGGCAGCGTTAGAATACCACATGATTATTCCCCAATTACCCGCAGGTTTTCCACCCAGATCACTCCAGGGTATAGCTACTTCAGCATAATTACCTACAGCTTTTGTATAGGAACCTTTATCTGAAGGAGTGGCAAAACTATCTCCGCTGTTATATAGATTAGTAAACAAACCACCCATGGCAAAAATATAATCGGGATTGTGATTGCCGTCATTATTCGTGGCAAAATCATAACCGCCCCAGCCGGGATGAGCGTAACCGTTACTGGTTCCGGGATTTTTATCTATGGCTATCACGAATTTATCAGCTGCTATAGTGAGATCAATGTTGATAAATTCTGCCGCATAAAGATAAGTTTCATCCCAGGTTAGATAGTAGCTGCCTGAAACGTTTTCAGACGCACTGAAATCACTGCTGCTGCCAGAAAATGTAACAGTATGATAGGTGTTTCCATCATGCGTTGTGGCATTAGCTACTGTGGTTCCATCTGTTGCTGAATAATAATCAGTATTGCCTTCTGCTGTATATATACGGAAATAATAAGTGGAATTAGCATCCAGACTGGTATAAGTATAACTTGATGCTGTCCCGATATAAATGACTGTTCCACCCCCCCAGAGCATCAGTAACGCTGTATTCAGTTCCATTTGTCGGATCTGCGCTTAAATCACTGCTCTTGCGGGCTACTAGCATAACGTTCCCATAGGTTCCGTTGGGAGTCCAATCCACTTTTATCTTGCTGTCACTCAACATTGTTGCACTTACGCCTGTCGGCTTAGGTAAGGCATCAGTTGTTACGGAAGTCTGAGTCACGCCACTGGAGTAATAATGCCAGTTTTCCGAAAAAACTTTGTAGTAGTAGGCAGTGCCTGGTTTCAGGAAATTATCAGTAACCGTTGTGCCGCTTACTGAGGGATCATAACTGCCCTTTACCACGGTATGGTTAGTGCCAATATCCTCATTATCATTATAAGTTACATTGTTAGTAGGAGTCCAGTCAACTGCTGAACCTTCACGAACCACGATCAATACATTATGACCTTCAGCATCCTCAGATAAAGTTAAATCAATATCCGTGCTGGAATAAGTTGAATTTTTAACAGCACTTGTGAAAGTAGGATTGTTCAAGGCACTAACGCTAAATGATCCTGACTCGTAAGAACCGCTCATCGCTGTCCAGTCACCTGTTCCCTTATAATTGCCGTCGCACCTGAGAGAATAATACCAGGTTCCTGTCGCTGTTACCTGAACGTCAATTCTTACGCCTTCATTATTTCCAAAACCATCGCCACCTTCATTATCCCAGGTGACTCCTGTCCAGGATAAACCTCCATCACTGTCTGTTTGACCTAATCCGATATCCTTGCTCGTACAGAGCCAGGCATCAGCGTTCATTATGTAATAAATGGAAAAATGATCTCCCAAAAAATGCCCTGAAAGATCGTTTCCTTCAAAAGCCCAGGAATCGGCATTTAATTGTAAAGTGAGGAGTATTGAAAAAACTAAAAAAATCCACCATTTAATTTTCATAAGCTTTCCTCTTATGTTTATTTTTATATAAAATCCCTGACTACACTTTCAATGTATTAAATATTTTTGTAAAGTATTTTTTTTTAAAAAAGCTGTTATTCTGATTTTTTCCTAAATAATTGCTGTCTCAAAGGCTTTCACCCGGATATGCCACACTGGATTTCCTCGAAATTTGTTATAATAGGCTAATTAGTGCATTTCACTCTCCCGGTTATATTTCCCGGCCAATTGAAACAATAGTATCCCTAAAGATAAACCTGTTTTCTCTCTTCGCCATTCTAATACACCGGGCCCGTTTCACCCGAAAAATCCCTTATAACGCTACTTAACCCTAAATAAGATATCACAATAATATAACTAATGCCATTATCTTTCCGGACCCCCTATACCACCCGAGTAGTAGCAGTGTAGTTTACAAGCGTTCTGTACCTGGTAATTATTTCTCTACACCCCGGGCAAGTCTTGTAAAATATTTAAAACGTTTAACCTGAAGTATTTCCATTTTCCTGAATAATAATCTTATTTCTCCTGTTCTGAAGAAAAAAAAGTATAAAAATCATATTTTTTTATTGGCATCCGGCATTTTCAGTTTAAATTACTTAAAGCCGCTTTTTTAGCAAGCTGCCGTATCTTTTATGGTGCGGCAGCTCTTTTTTTTGCTGATGATAAAGAGCTCTGATAAAAATTTCTTTACACAATAAGGAAATTCAGTAACGAAGCAGGTTGGATTAAGTATTTTATATTTAAAAGAATCTTGGAGGTGATATGGATAATATAAGGTTTAAGAAGTTCTATGTGCGTCCGCATTTTCCTGAGAACCTGCAGCCCTTGATGGAGCTGGCTCAGAATTTGTGGTCCACCTGGGATACTTCAGCATATCGGTTATTTTTAAGAATTGATCCGGTATTATTCCGGACACATAAACATAATCCAATCAGCATCATACAGAGTATCAGTGATCACCGTGTTAAGGAATTGAGCAAGTCACCTGGTTTCGTGAAAGAACTGGAAACCGTATATGCCAAGTTTCAGGCCTATAAGGATTTCGAAGGGCATTACCTGAGCGAATATGAGAAAAATCTTAATATTGCCGAGGATTTCAAGATTGCTTATTTCAGTATGGAATATGGCCTTCACGAAAGTCTCCCGATATATTCAGGAGGTTTGGGTATTTTATCCGGCGATCATTTGAAAAGTGCCAGCGATCTGGGTTTACCCCTATATGGTTTCGGGCTGTTATACCGGCTGGGTTATTTTAATCAGAAAATCAATATAGACGGGATGCAGGAAGAAGTATATGAGGAAAACAACTGGTACACCAAGTCGGTTCAAAAGATCAAGGATGCCGAAGGATCGGATATGATCTTCAAAATAGACCTGGGTGGGGAAGTATGTTATATCCGTCCCTGGTGCGTTAATGTGGGTAAAGTGCCATTATACCTTTTAGATACGAATCTTACTCTTAATAAGGATAAGTTTCGCCATATCACAGATTATCTTTATGTGGCAGACCGTGAAATGCGCCTTTTGCAGGAACTGGTGATAGCCTATGGCTCCATCGAACTGATGAAGCTTATAAACCTGAAACCGACTATTTTCCATTTAAATGAGGGGCATTCCGCCTTTCTAATTATCAAAAGACTGGAAGATCTCATCAATAATGAAGGACACAGTTTTGACGAGGCAAAGGAATTGATTCATTCCAGCACGGTTTTCACTACACACACACCGGTTGCTGCCGGTAATGAGCGTTTTGAATCAAGTCTCGTGGAAAAATATCTTTCCTCCCGCTGTCTGGCTTTTGGAAAAAGTTATGCCGAGATCAGACAACTGGCGATGGAAAAAAACATGGAAAACCAATTTTCACTTTCTGTTCTGGCAATCAGGTTCAGCAATTACATTAATGGTGTCTCAAAAATACACAGTGAAGTTTCCAAGGAAATGTGGCATTCGGTTTACCCGGGTGTCTGCAAGGAAGAAATGCCTATTCATGGCATCACGAATGGCGTTCATATCCAGTCCTGGTTAGGTCCTCAACTGGCAGATCTGTTTGATCGCTATATTGGTCCCGGTTACCAGCATATTGCGGAAGAAAAGTCAGTCTGGGAAAATGTTTTAACCATTCCGGAAACTGAGATCTGGGAAGCTCATCAGCAACGTAAACAGCAGTTGATCAGTTATATTAATAAGCGCCTGGAGCAATCCCTGGTTTATAAAAGCGATCTGCAGTTGTTCCATAAAGGCAGAACTCTGGTGCTTGACCCTAATCATCTGATCATCGGATTTGCCCGTCGTTTTGCACCCTATAAAAGAGCAAACCTGATCTTACGCTATCCCGACCGTTTACTGAATCTGCTTAATCACCCTACTCATCCTGTTCAGTTCGTTTTTGCAGGGAAAGCGCACCCAGCAGACAGTAGTGGAAAAGAGCTGATCAGAAAAATCATTGAATTTGCCCGTGAAAATAAAGTGCAGGACAAATTCATCTTTATCGAGGATTATGATATTGATGTGGCCCGTCACCTGGTGCAGGGCGTGGACGTATGGCTGAATAATCCCATTAAACCTCTGGAAGCCAGCGGCACTTCCGGTATGAAAGCCGGCATGAACGGCGTTCTCAATTTCAGTGTGCTCGATGGCTGGTGGCCCGAATGTTATAATGGAGTAAATGGCTGGTCAATTCAGTCTGGTGAAGGCATTGAAGACCCTGAACTGCGCGACCACCTGGAAGCGGAAGAAGTATATTACAAGCTGGAAAAAGAAATTGCACCCATGTATTATACCCGTAATAAGAACGGTTACCCTTCAGATTGGATAAAGGCAATGATCAATTCCATTTATACAGTAGGCAGGGATTTCAATATGCACCGTATGCTGCGGGAATATATAAATGATTTCTATCTTCCGGGCTCGTTATATTCCAAAATATTGCACCAGGATGACCAGAAATGTTTGAAAGAACTGGTTTCCTTACGTCAGCAGTTAATGGAGAAATGGCAGGATGTGCGTATTAGTGATCTAAAACTTGACCTGCACGAGAATTCCATCGTGAGCAGTGGTTCTGAAATCAAGGTTTCTGCTTATACTAATCTGGCAGGTCTGTCAGATGATCTTGTAGATTGTGATATCTTTTATAAACATGATGACGAGTTTTCCGTGGTTCCCCTGCGCAAAGCCGGTACTGAAGGGGATATAACCCGTTTTGAAGGTACAATGCGGATTGTAAGTTCCGGCTCTCAATTCTTTAATGCACGCTTGAAGCCTAAGCCCTATTTATTCCGGGATTTTTTAACTATGATAAAATGGTATTATTAGAGCAAATATCGGAGATTGAGAAGAATTAATGACAAAGATCAAAGCAGGTGAATTTAGTAAGGGACTTTCCGTTAACCGAAATAAGGATTATATCCAGCAGATCCCTCATTACCGGTTTACGAAATATGGTAAACTTGCTAACAGTACGGCAGTTGATATGAGCTGGACGGTTCAGCTTTTAAACGAGCATGAGCACATTAAGGGGAAAAACTACAGCGGTGGCGAACTGAAGGCAATAATCAGCATAACAGAAATGAGCAGCCAGGTGATCCGGAATTTCAGTCGCCGGGCAGGCAGGGATGTTATGGCTGAACTGGTGGTATATTTGCAGAAAACAATGGGTAATGAGAAATTCCTGGGTTTTCAGCAGGATTATATAAGTTCATTTTTACATCTTGAGATTGATGGTGATTTTTCCGCTAATAGCAGTTATGTTACAGAAGATGTACTTTTAAACTGGTTGAATAACATTAATCTTTCATTTTCGAGATACAATACTTTATTCGATAACCAGACCCTGGTAAAAGATCCGCATAATCTTATTTTTATTCAGGAAATAGTGGGTTTTCTTCAAAAACAGGTTGAGAAAACTGATCTAAATCCTGTTGAGCAGCACTCGCTCTATAGCTTATTGCGTGAACCAGCAGAACGTTTTCGGGATTCCATATTTGACCAGTTAGAGTTTATTATCGAATTCTGGCGGGAATATCTTGATGATGAAAGTCTTCTCTTGCAGGCTCTTGATTTGCTCAGGGAAGAACGAAAGACTTTCCTGGGTGGTCCAGGTGACATTAAAGCAATTGAATATGGACAGCCAGGGCTCCAGGGAGATGAAGAATATTATTCGCTGGATCAGGACTGGATGCCCAGTCTGGTACTTCTTGCTAAAAGTGCCTATGTCTGGCTGCATCAGCTGTCTTTGAAATACGGAAAAATTATCCGGTTTTTGAATGAAATACCCGAGGCAGAATTTGCTTTGCTGCACAGTAGAGGTATTACGGGTCTCTGGCTGATCGGTATCTGGCAGCGCAGCCCTGCTTCCGAAAAAATTAAAAGGATGAATGGCGATCTGCACGTGATTGCCTCCGCTTACGCACTGGATAGTTACCGTATTGCTGATGATCTGGGTGGAGATAATGCCTGGGATATTCTTACTCAAAAAGCAGCTCGTTATGGCATCCGCCTCGGCTGCGATATGGTGCCTAATCACACCGGTATCGATGCCCAGTGGCTGGTTCATCATCCCCACTGGTATATTCAGCGTGAGAATATTCCTTTTCCCTCTTATAGCTTTCGCAGTGAAAATCTCAGCTCTCATCCCGAAATAGAAGTCCGCATTGAAGACCATTATTATGCCCGTACGGATGCTGCTGTAGTTTTTGAACTATATGACAGACGAACAAGTCAGAGACGGTATATATATCATGGTAATGACGGAACAGGTCTGCCCTGGAATGATACTGCCCAGCTTGATTATACTCTCGCTGAAGTCAGGCAGGCTGTCGTGAATGAGATCATCAACATTGCCAGACGCATCCCGATTATCAGGTTTGATGCTGCTATGACCCTGGCCAAGAAACATTACCAGCGACTCTGGTTTCCTTTACCCGGTTCCGGGGGTGATATTCCCACGCGAAGTGAATATTCGCTTTCGCGGGAGGAATTTGATAATATTTTCCCACGGGAATTTTGGAAAGACGTAATTGACCGTGTCAATGAAGAGGTTCCCGATACCTTGCTACTGGCGGAAGCATTCTGGATGATGGAAGGTTATTTCGTCAGGAATCTGGGTATGCACCGCGTTTATAACAGTGCTTTTATGCACATGATGATGCGGGAAGAAAATGCTGCCTTCCGTAAAACTATCTATAACACTCTCGAATATGATAAACGGATCCTGAAAAGATACGTGAATTTTATGAGTAATCCCGATGAAGAAACTGCCATCGACCAGTTCGGGGATGATAATAAGTATTTTGGCGTGTGCGTTTTAATGTGCTCATTACCGGGATTACCCATGTTCGGGCATGGCCAGTTTGAAGGTTTCCAGGAAAAATATGGCATGGAATTTGCCTTTCCGCAACAAAATGAAGAAGAAAACCGCTATCTGATTCATCGGCATGAAAAGGAGATTTTTCCTCTACTGAAGCAGCGGCATCTCTTTGCCGAAGCTGATAATTTCCGACTCTTTGATTTCTATGATGAATATGGCAATTTAAATGAAAATGTTATTGCCTTCGGCAATTACAATCAGGAGAAGCATACTCTTATTTTCTATAATAACAGTTATGACCAGACCTGGGGTAGAATTAACGAAGCCGATGATTTTAAGGTAAATGGCAATGGAATCAAGGAAGTTAATAAAATCAAATGGTGTGACATTCTCGGATTAAATTTTGGACCGGATAAGTTTCTGATCTTTCATGATCTCATTTTTGGCAGTGAATATCTGCGCCCTGTTGACGAAATTATGACTTCCGGCTTTGAAATGAGTCTGCAGGGTTATGAATACCACATATTTTCCGGCTTCAAAGTAGAGAATGACAGCGATGGAAAATTGAAAATTGTCTATGAACAGCTAGGAAAAAATGGCTCAGACAGTATCGAACTAATGAGGAAACGCATTAATCTGAGACCCTTGCACTCTAAAATCCGTGACTTGTTTAGTCCCGGTATGATCAAGAATCAGGAGCTTTTGATAAATGGGGATCTAAAGAATCCCGATGAACGAAAGTTCTTCCTGAAAAAGCAGTTATTCCCGGCAATTTCAGAATTTCATAAGCTTTTTATGAAAATGGCTCATCTGCCGGAATGGACAGAAGAAAGACTCATTAGAGATACACTCACCTATTTTAAAAAAGCCGAAAAGGCTATTGTCAGGTATAAACCTTATATTTCCATCATTGCACCAGGCTCCCTGATTGCCATCTGGACTTTATTGCGTGAGGTGCGTAAACGCACTCAGGAAAACGGACTTGATCTGATCGAGATAATCAATCTGTTTCTCATTGATGAACCCCTTCAAGAAGTTTTTGCCGTGTGTTGCCCGCAAATAGCGCCCCGGCACTGCCTGGATATTGTTTATCTCTGCCTGGATATGGAAGATTACTTTGATGAAATAATTGCATCCGATTTTAATAATGCTGCGGCAAAACTGCTGCAACTGGATAAAGTCAAGTCAATTATGGAATTTCATAATTATAACGGTTCCAACTGGATACGGAAGGAATCTCTGGAACTGCTCATGAGTTCCCTGGAAAGAGTAAACCGCATTCGACGCTGTGAAGGCAAAAACTCTGAAGCTCTCAAGGATATGGAATTAATTAGTACATTTTTCCTGAAATTGACTGAACTTGCTGCCGAGTGCGGGTATAACTATGATCTATTACTTCAAAAACTGGTTACGCCAGATATTAGAGAGGAATTATAATGCCGGGACAGGATATTGATAAGGAATTCAAAAACGCTATTAGAATTCATGAGAAACCCGTTATATTAATCGCCACACCGGAAATTACCGAATTACCCGAAGGTATAGGTAATGCTGCGAATATCATTACTGCTAAAGGTGGTGGATTAGGAGATATTTCCGCCAGTCTTGTGCGCTATTTCAGTGATGCCGATAAATATGATATCCATGTGGTTTTACCTAAATATGATAACCGCATCAAGCAGCTTTCCGATATCACAAATAAGCAGATTGACCGTCTCACCCTGGTTTTGCGAGGTAAAGGCATTCATCTGGTAAACGACAGCGCTTTTGCGCATCTTTCCAATCCTTATGAAGATAATAAGATACATTCCCGCGTGAGGCGCTCACTGGCTTATCAGCGGAATGTAATAAATGATCTGATTGACTGGCTAAGACCTGATGTGATCCATTGTAACGACTGGATGACAGCGCTGATACCTTCTGCTGCCAGAGCCAAAGGAGTGAAAACCCTGTTTACTCTGCATAATATCTTCACGGAACTGCAGACTCTCAAGGCGATAGAACTTTCCGGTTTGAAGCCTTTTGAATTCGGGGAATTTCTATATTTTGAAAAATTCCCGGAAAATCTTCTCGAAAACTGGGAACAACATTTTCATACAAACCGGGTGGATTTTACTGCCAGCGCCATCATGGCTGCTGATTATTTCAATACAGTCAGTCCCACTTTTCTTGTTGAACTTATCGAAGGTAAATTCTCACATCTTGTACCCGAATCCATATATCTTACGATCAAGAACAAGTTTGAAAATGGTAGAGCCGCCGGAATCCTTAATTCCCCCAATGTTCACGTCAATCCCCGCTATATGAACCATATCCATAATTACAGCAAGAAAACGGTCTTAACAGGAAAAGCAATCAACAAGGAAAACTTCCAGCGTAAACTGGGGCTTCCCCTGGAAAAAGATGTCCCGCTTTTCTTCTGGCCCAATCGGCTTTTTTACCAGAAAGCGCCTGAGCTGCTCCTGGATAATATCGAATATTTCTTTAATCGCTATGATATGCAGGTTGCCATAATTGCCAATGGTGATGCAGAACTGGAGCATCAGGCTATCAGGCTGGCTAAACAATATGAAAGGTTTGCTTATAGAACTTTTGATGAAGACGTAAGCAACCTGGGAAAAGCGGCTGCTGATTTCATTCTGATGCCCTCACGTTACGAACCTTGCGGCCTGCCGCAGATGGAAGCTCCCAAATTCGGCACTTTACCGGTTGTGCACGCCACCGGCGGATTAAAAGATACTATCAATCAGCTTGACGTCTGTAAAAACAAAGGCAATGGCTTTCTCTTCTATCTCAATGACCGTATTGGTCTGGAATACGGTATCGTGGAAGCACTCGAATTCTATAAACTGCCCCCCGAAATTAAAGAAGTCCAGATCCAGCGCATCATGATGGAAGCAGAACGTGATTTTGATATGGAAAACACCGCCCGTAAATATATGGAAATCTATGATCTTCTTCTCGAGGAAAGTGAGAAGGAAATCGCGAGACGTGAGACGTGAGATGGTTATCGTTAATCGTTAATCGTTAACCCATCTTTCGACCCAAAAAGCCGGAAATAGCTATTTTGCTTTTGTAAGTCATTAGAAAATAGTAATTATTTTTCTGAAAACGTTCAAAAAGTGACCAAATTAGTGTGGATAACTTTTTACTTGACAGGTTTTT
>JAIPGO010000061.1 GCA_021736135.1 Candidatus Cloacimonadota bacterium | reverse complement strand
TTCCGGTAGTAGAAACATAAACACCATAATGTTCTCCAGCCCAGGCAGCATCCTGTGCACAGACGAAATAGTTGATCTGTCCATTATAATCCATCTGAATAGCGGGAGAAATGAGCCAATTATCGGGTGTAAGAGCTCCGGGACCAGGTGTATTGAGATATGAGGCAGAATATGCCAGTCCGTCACCTTCGTAGGCAATCAGACCCAGTGCTCCACCATCATCCCAGCCATAGCTGTCACCGTCTTCATCAAGGAAAAGCCAGTCAGCGGGAGGCCAGGTTTCAAATCCTTCTTCCAGGAGCAGGACATATTCATCATTAGACGGTTCACTCCAGGTAAGCAGACCAGTGTCACTAACTTCCACGTTTGAGGGAGGCAGGATAAATTCATCCATAACGATGTTCAATGTCATTGTGTCAGTGATCCACATATCATTCATTACGCAAGGGGTATAACCAGGCATAGTGATATTCAGATCATAAGTGCCCTTCCAGACTTCTTCCCAGTAAACCGACCCACCGGAAACTGTCGCTTCGTAAGTATGTATTCCATCCTGGCAGGCAAGCACCACTTCGGCGCCATTCATAGGATCTCCGCCATTACCTGCAACGTTGATGGTAACAGGAACATACATATTGAAACTTATCTCATTCGAGAAGGAAGGTTCGGAAAGCACGCCACCGGTATATTGCACGCGGACGCAATACTTATAAATGCCAGGTTCAGTGATCAGTGGCCAGCTTGTGTCTTCATAGGTTGTATCCTGCAAACCGGAAACAATCAATTCCCAGTCTTCAAAATTCTCTTCGTCTTCCGAAAAACCGCGATAAAGGCTGTAGCCTTCCAGACGTTCGAGACGGCTCACATTTTCCAGTGCCTTGCTGAAGGGATTGCTCTCCTTTTCAGTATAAAGTGAAATCGGACGTCCCCTGTCTTCCGGTTCACCAACATAAACATCATCAATGTCCCAGCCTTGATAAACCACAGAACCATCCGAGCCAAAATGGAACTTGAACATTACTTCTTCACCATCATACATGGAAAGATCAAATGATGCCATCACCCAGCCCCCGGAATTACCGTTATAAGCCGGTTCTCCTGGAATTCCGGCGTTTGCCGTGGAGCAGGCATCTTCAGGATAGCCTTCAATCGGGGTGATGATCGTCCAGGTTGCACCTTCATCGGTGGATATTTTCACGTTGCCACCATCCCAGTAACTTTCGATATCATACCAGTGATAGAAAACCAGTTGAGCCTCATCTGAAGGAACGTCTATGACGGGTGAATATAGGGCTGAATTAGCAGAATTCGGATAAGTAACTCCGGGCCAGGTACTCCAGCAGTTCACACCACTCCAGGCTCCACCGGAATTGCTGCCGGCAGCCCATTCCCAGCCTGCTTCACCTGTAAATTCACCATCATTATCTTCAAAATCGTACAAGGAGCTTAATGAACCAGCTGGCGAGTGCCAGGTAAGCCAGGCATTACCAGCATGGTTTTCTTCCACGTAAAGATCAAATGCCGGATACATCATTTCCGTGATCATACCTTCGTATGTGACCACATCCTCCATAATATCAATGTTATCTTCCAGATCAGCAAAATTGAGAAGCTGAGCTTTCAGATCATAATTCCCTTTCCAGATACCGGTTATGGTGCATTCACCAGCGTCATCTGTGATTGCTGTATATTCCGGATAATTCCCGTCAGGATCAGGTTGCGTAGCTTCCAGAGTAACTTCTGCTCCCGCGGGTATATCGCCGATATTAGTGGTCAAACTCACTTCCAGAGTAGCATACATATCCTTGCCTACCCAGTTACTGAAAGCAGGATCAGACATATTGTTATTAGTATAAACAGAGCGTACGCCATAAGTGTAAACTGTTCCATCTTCCAGACCTGCCCAAGAATCATCTGTATAAGTAGTATCTTCAACGAAAGCATTCACTACCGTCCAGAATGGCCAGTTGGCTTGGTCACCGAATTCGCCACGGATGATATTATAACCCATCAGTTCCCGGTCACGATGCGAAGTCATGCTTGATTGAGTAGAAAACATTCCAGCTAGCGGATCGCTATTATGGATAGGCATATAACGTGCATTACCGGTTTCCTGAATGCCCTGAGGGATATTATTGGCATGCAGGCTGATAGCGCCTTTATGTGGTGTGATTCCACAATAATCTACTACTGGATTATCATATCCGATAGTCTCCTGACGTCCTGTAGGTCCCATTACCAAAGCGCGCAGCATGAAATCCTGATAGGTGGAAATAACCCAGTCTCCGCCGCCGGTCGTATATTTTTCATAACTTCTACCCACGGTAGGCAGCGTATCATCAACTGCTATGGGTGCACAATCCGGATAAACTCCCCCTTGAACATAACCAAGGAAAAATTCAGAACCTTCAATAGCGATGGGTTCGTCAAATACGAATGGTACCCAGTTATAGTCTTCCGGAACCACTTCCACGGAACCAAGCATTTCACCCGGTAAGCCAGTTGCTTCATCATAAGCCCAGACCGCTGCCGTAAAGGGAACCAGAATATTTCCGGCAGGCCAGGTGCCATCATAGATATGCATACTGCCACCGGTAACCCAGCAGGGTCCGGCTTGAGCGGTGAACCAGACGGAACGTTCATTTCCCGGATCATACCAGGCTGTGCCGTTTTCAAATACACCATCATCATAGATGATCTCATATTCTGGCCAGGTGCCGGGAGAATTCCAGGTGAGATCGCACTCAGTATCTTCAGTATTGACCACTGCCAGCACGTCGTAAGGTGGATTAATGATCTCCAGAAGCGTGATCATATCATAATCAACGTCCTGATCGGTAACTACCAGGGTTTCACTCCAGGTTTGATAAGCTTCATACATTGCTGTGATAGTATATGTCTGGCTTCCGTTGACGTTAGCAAATATAAATTCACCATTGACATCTGTAACCGTTTCCCAGTAGAACATATCATTTTCCAGAGTAATGCTTACTCCCACGAAAGGAGTTGTGTCCGGTGTATCGGAAGCGGTGACATAGCCAGTAACGTTCAATGGATATACTTCCACTTCCACTTCCGTTACTTCCGATTCTCCTGAAGAATACTGGGCTCTTATACCATAAATATAAGTTCCGTCGGGAACATCGAAATCCGTATATTCCAGTTCTGTAACATCATCTGCCAGCAGAACCTCGTCTCGATATATATTATAATGTTCCAGGATTCTGATATCACGAACTCCGTCCTCTGGTGCTCCAATACGCACGTCATCAATATACCAGCCCTGATAAACAACAGAACCATCGGAACCGAAGTGGAACTTAAAGAGAACCGAATCTCCGGCATAATCACCGAGTTCGAAGGTTGCCATCGTCCAGTCGCCGGAATTGCCATTAAAGGCAGGCTCTCCAGGGATACCAGCATTAGCAGTAGAGCAGGCATCTTCCGGATAACCTGCAACCGGAGTCAGGATTGTCCAGCTAGTACCTCCATCAGTAGAGATTTTAACATTGCCACCATCCCAATAGCTTTCAATATCATACCAGTGCCAGAAAGTGAGTTGAGTTTCATCTGAAGGAATGCCAAGTTCCGGAGTCACCAGTTCAAAATTGGCACTATTTGGATACTGGGCATTAAGCACAGTACCCCAGACATTATCACCACTATGAGCACCAGACATAGAATCAGTACCCCAGGCCCAGCCCATACTGGCAATAAATTCACCATCATCAGCTTCAAAATCAAACAAAGCTTCATCAGCAGGTTCATTCCACCACAAGGAAACATCATCGTCTATTACACTATAACCAAGACCAGTAACGGGATTCAGGTTTTCCGTCAGTTGTACTTCCAGAGTATATGGATCAAAGATAGGAACCATTTCCAGTTCGTAAGTTGCCATATTTTCTTTACTAATGCGGATATCGTAATTTCCCTTCCAGATCATGGGGAAGTAAACTCCTCCAGTAGCATCAGTAAGAAGTTCATATTCCGGATAATTGCCATCAGGATCAGCATCCTGGCACATAAATTTCACCTGCGCTTCTTCCACAGGATTATCAAAGAAATCATGCACTGTGACCGAGGCATTTGTATAATAATCACGGGCAACCCAGTTACTGAAAGCAGGGTCTGCCAGCACATTATTAGTATAAACCGCTTTCACTGCATATTTATAAATATCTGACTCCACAAATTCCCAGGTGGGATCTGTGTAGATCGTATCCATTATTGCTTCACTGATCGTTTCCCATTCATCCTCATTTTCCTCATCTCCCAAAAGAAGGCGATAGAGATTATAGTTTTCAATTATTCGCGAATTATTGGGATAAGTAAGAGATGCCAGCGGAGTAAAATTGGGATTTCCGGTATCTATCACATCCACTTCAGGCATACCAATATAAACGTCATCAATAAACCAGCCCGGGTAAGCTCCGATTTCATCTGTACCAAAATGGAACTTGATCATTACGTTTTCTCCCTGATAGGCTCCAATCTCAAAGGTAGCGAATACCCAGCCATTGGAATTACCAGTGTAACAAGGCTCATTGGGAATCCCGGAATTGTTTGAGTAGCATGAATCTTCCGGGTAACCCCCAACAGGTGTTATAATTTCCCATGTATTTCCGCCATCTATGGAAATTTTAACATTGCCACCATCATAATAGTTTTCCATGTCATAATAGTGCCAGAAGGTTAACACTGCATCATCGGTTGGAATAACTATTTCGGGGGTTACTAATTGATCATTTGAATAAAGGGGATTATTTACGTTCAAGTCAGTACCCCAGATGTTAGTGCCACTATGAGCTCCCGCTGTATTATCTATTCCCCATTCCCAGCCCATATCAGCTACAAATCCACCATCGTCATCTTCAAAATCCCAGAAACTGGCTGCATTGGGGCTTGGTCCGTGCCAGATCAGATCAATGATAGTGTCATCTTCATTTTGTGTAGCGATCACGTCATAAGCTGAGAAAGCTATTTCATTCACAATAATATCACCGAGATCAGTATTATCGGGTCCAATTACGGCTTCCCCGATAAGGACTTCGTAACCTTCCACCACCACCAGCATCTGGTAAGTATTGGAAGCATAGACCGTATCGATCATAAAGTAACCGTCATCATCTGTTATGCCTTCATGCACTCCCATTCCGGTCAGAGTTATTTCAGCATTAGCTAGTCCAATATCCGGATAATCAGAGCCGACAACGCGCCCTGTTACTTCCACTTGCGGAACTGGCTGCAGAGAGAAATCTTGAACTGTTGTTTCATCAGCTACAATTACAACCGTTTCAATATCCTCACTGTGAGCAAATAGTGTTGCGTGAGCTTCATAAGTTCCTTCAAAAAGACCGGGGAATATATAATGACCGTTTGCGTCAGTATATGTTTGCAGCCTGTTTTCGAGAAGCTGGATCAGCACCCCTTCTAGCGGCTCGTTATTATTCGTGTTATAGGCATGACCCTCCAGAGAACCCATTCCGGTTGTATTAAAGAAAAGGGTTGTATTAGGTACGAAAGTCACATAATATTGAGTAGCGGGTGGATTATAAGGATCATAATCAGTGCCGTCACTGTAAACGTGCATACTACGGTTGGGATAATCAGGAGAAGCAGTAACATGAAATACATCAAGAGTGGTGTAATATGTTGTATCCATAACCCTTTCCACCAGGACTACCAGATTCAAGCCGGTGCTGATATAAGGTTCTTCAAATTCCACATATATTTCCTGTTCACCTGTGAGAAAATCGAGATTACCACCAAAGACCTGGGTTAATTCACCGGCAGGAATCCATCCTCCCGAAAGGTCGTTAAGCTCCGTTTCACCAATCCAGATATTGATTGGCATTCCCGGCAGGTTTGTGATGAAATTGGAGAAATAAACCATTCCGGTAACTGCTCCACCGCTTATTCCCTGAGCCTGCATTTCATCTGCATAATAGATCGTCTCGCTCAGTGAATTACGATAATAGAAGTTGATGGGATCCTGATAACTTGTAAGAGTACTATTCGGATCGCCGAAAACTACTCCGATTTCGTCACCTATCCAGGTGATCACCGTGGAAGCGATACCACCGTCACCGACAGAATTATAAGGCTGCACGGAATAGCTGTAATAACCACCCTCTGGGATAGAAGTATCAAGATATTCGGTCATTATCCCTGTAACTTCAATTTCTTCCCCATCGGAGCGAACAAGATGATAACCAATAATTGGTTGATTAAAAGGACCGCCATGCAAACCTGTTGTTGGATTAGCCCAGCTCAAAGCTCCATTTCCGTCTTCATTGGCAATGGTCAGGCTCGTAACTGCAGAAGGAACATCTTCGCCTATATAGCCGTAAGCATGAGCCGGAATACCTTCGCCGGCATCATTAAAGCCAACCACAGTATAATTGTAAAATCCTGCCGCTGCAGGATTATCCGTCCAGTTCACTATGCCACCGACAACCGGATTATTAACAGTATGGATCAATTCTCCATCTCTATAAACGTGCATTTCATCAAGATCGGTAAGCGTGACTCCGCCTACAGTTTCCGTAGGATTCATCCAGCCCAACTCGGCAGATAATGCACCTCCGGCATCGGGAGTAACGGTAAACATATCAGGTAACCCGGGAGCGTCAATGGGGGCATTGTCGCCTAATTCATAAACGCAGATATAATCCGGCGTTCCCTGCAATAAGGCTCCCAGGGTTCTTAAGGCTGGATTCCAGTCGTTCATATAGCATAAACCACCGGCTATAGCACCAGTTCCACCCTGACCTGTTACATCTACTGTTTCCAGAATTTCATAAGTTTCGGCATCCATTTTAATGATGGTGCAGCCGGGGGTTTGATGATGACCATAAATAAAGGGACCATCGGGGTCATCGGGATCGAAAGCCAGTCCATAAAGATCAACATCTCCAGGAATTGTGAAAGTATTCAGGATATTGCCGTCGCGATCCCAGTTTACCACTGGATCGCCCCAGTTCCCGCTCCAGAATGTATCTGTAAGCGGATCATAAGCCAGGGCGCGCACTAATTGTCCTGTTACTTCGATGTTATTGGCAGGAACAGCAGCTCCGGTCTGGGGATCCCAGCAATATACTGTGCTGTTTGCAGCAGCGCCATACATATACTCGCCGTCAAAGGCAAGATCACGAGCACCGGTTACGGGAACAGTAATTGATTCGATGTAATTCCCTTCGGAATCGAACTTGAAGAGCAGATTCGAAAGACTCCACTTGGTGGCATAGAAATATTCGCCATCCCATTCCATCCCAGCAAGACCAGTTTGTCCGGTGGGTGTGTCCACATCGAATTGTAACAGATTGTCCCATGGGTCACGATTGGAGTTAGCAGGCATTCCATTGGGATTGCTGCCGACATCCCTGCGTTCAACCACGGCATTGGGATCCTTTGCCATCAATGAAAGCATAATGCTGATGGCAATCAGTAAAAATAAAAACTTTTTCATAAACCTCTCCTGTACGTGTTAACTTTTTTTCAATTTATCTATAAATACTCCTATATTTTCTGGGGATTAGCCCCAACTTTTATATATATATCATTATAAGCTTCGCAAAATTCATCTTTCATACTAAGAGCATTTCTAAAATAAATAAATAAATATTGTCAAGTAAATAAACTGACGGAACATTCATATATCTCAATTATGCTTTAATTTTAGTAGAATAGTTGTTTTTTTATTCAGGTTAAGTGAAAAAACAGGGAAAAGCCAATCGGAAGTCATCAGGGGAATAACTGAATGCTGATATTGGCACTAAGTTACATAAAAACAGTCATTTAACCGCATTGATGTAATATTATAAAGCAGTAACAGGGCAAAAAAGTGTTACAGTTTCAGATTAACAGCGATGATGTAAGACGTATGATATTATATCTCAGAATGGTCATCATCTTCCTCGCCGGTGATTATTTCCTTTTTCCGGTCATGTTGTCTTTTTATTATGAAAATAATTACAAAAGCTAGAATTGGGAAAAGTTTTTCGAGATCATGTTTCAGCCAGAGCAATCGTTGCAGCCAGGGAGCCGGTGCCGGATTAAAATCTGCTGTTAGGTCAGACATACTGTTATTGATCTTATAAACCTTTAAAGAATCATCCAGCGCCACATAGAGTGTATCTGCACTCAAAGGAAGAATCAGTGTCTGTGCAAAGCCGTCACCAGCGGAATACATACCCTGAAAATAGAAGTTCTCCTGATTGTCAACAATTCGTAAAAAGCCGTCGTCATAAGATTTAAGAGAGAAATTAAGAGCAAAATGAGTTACTGCCAGCGAATCAGATAAAACAGCGTAAAGTGAAAACATCAGTAGCAGACAGAATATGGCGAAGAGTTTTTTCATTTTAACTAAAGGCGGGAGACTGGCAGAAAACCAGCCCCCCGCATTTTTACTATTTCAGCAGCATCAATTTATGAGTGACGCCAGTATAGATACCATCACATTTTAGCAGGTATAAACCTGAAGCCATATCTGTCTCATTATCATTTTTTCCATTCCAGAGTAAAGTATGTTGTCCTGAAATATAAAACTCAGAACCAAACTGTCTGATCAATTGTCCCCTGCTGTTAAAAATGCTAATTTCCAGCAATTCATCCTGCTGCAGAGTAAAACTGATCATAGTAACCGGATTGAAGGGATTAGGATAATTGGAAATGCTGATATTGCCGGCAGAAATATCATCATCATTCACCGGAACTACTTCAATATTCACGGATTCAGAAGGTTCACTTTCATATATATCACTGTAAACTGCCGTCACATAATATTCATAAATATCTTCGGGCAGGTTTTCCTCTGTGTAAATAGTATCGGTAACAGTGCCCACCAGCAGAGAATTACGATAGACGTTATACGCGGTAAGATCCCTGTTTGAGGGAGGTGGACTCCAGTAAAGATTTACGATCGTGCATAAATTTTCAAAAAAAAGGTTAACAGGTGGCAACAGGTTGATGTTTACAACAGCAGTGGGAGAAAAATCCGATTCACCGTTTTCATAAACAGCAGTAATATTGTATTCAAAATAGCAATTACCCAGATCATATTCGTAAAGCTCTCGTATATCAGAATCTAGAGTTGCCAGGAAGGTGTTATCCCGGTAAACATTAAAGGCAATCTGACCTGCATCTTCCAATACCCAGGCAATAATGGCGTTATTGTAATCGAAGATAGTTGCAGTGCACTCTGAGGGAGCTTCCGGAGGAGGTAATAACTCCTGGGGATAAACGCCGGAATGCTGAATATTGCAGCCGTCAAGAGGCATATAGGCAAGTTCTTCATTCCATAGGCTTTCGGTATTCCAGAAGCATAATTCCACAATCCAGGAAGTGAATCCAGTGGCAGCACCCATAATTTCCAGGTAACCGTCCAGATCAAGATCACCGAAAACCGGTGTCATCTGCATCGTAACAGAATCCCAGCCGGTGCCGGCAGGCAGGGGCCAGTCATCACAATGAGTGCCATCGTCATTATAACAATCATATCCGTTAGCGAAGACGTTATCATCAATCATGATCTCAGGGAGTTCGTCTCCATCGAGATCGGCAATTCCCACCTGGGCGTAAATGGCATTAGTGGGACCAGCGGGAAAGCCGTTCAGCGCACTGCCGTCGCCGTGCCAGGCATAGATATGGTCAATAGGAGTGCCCGAGGAAACCTGATCACCGATGATAATCTCCAGATCGCCATCTCCGTCCAGATCTGCGAGAGCCGGATTGGCAAACACCCATTGATCGACGGTCTGGGGCCAGCCATCAGCATTAGTACCATCATTTCTGACTACAAAGCAGGCACCACCATTGGAACAGCCGCCATAAATGATCTCTCTCAAGCCATCGTCGTCAATATCAGCCAGGATGGGTTGTGAATAGGAATAGTTATAACCGGGCTGACTGACCGGAAATCCGTCCAGTACGTTTCCGGCAATATCAAAAGCCCAGAGACTGTTATAAGAAAGACCCACAATTTCGGGAATATCATCTCCTGTGATATCACCAACGGAAATGCCGGAGCCGGGAAAAGTATCAAGCTGCTGCGGAAAACCGGGAAACACAGAACCATCTCCGTCAAACACATAAGTCCAGCCGTTGGGATGGTTCCGCACATTCACAAATATCTCCAGATCACCATCGTCATCAATATCAGCCAGACTGGCATTCATTGTCCCTCCACCAGCCATTGTAACCGGAAATCCTTCTACGGCAGCGCCGCTTTTTTCAAAAGCGTAGAGTACGCCGATATTTCCATTAGTATTATTACGGCTGCCACCGACGATTTCATCTTCGCCATCACCGTCAATATCTCCACAGGCGGGAGAGCTCCAGATATAGTATCCCAGTTGCTGGGGCCAGCCGTTCACTGCGGAACCGTCGATATTCACGGCAACGATCTTAGTACCCACGCCATAAAGGATTTCCAGTTCTTCATCGGCGTCCATATTAGTATATATGGCGCCTTTATAACAATTTGAGGAAGTGAAAGTGAGTGGCCAGCCTTCCGCAAGTGTCGGCAGAACCCTGATAGAAGCTGCTTCTGGAATATAATCAAGAAATTCCTGTGTACAATTCACGAGACCGTTAAGATCAGGCATAACCATAGCCTGCTGTTGCGGAGTTAAACTCTCGTAAGGAATAATCACGGCAATAAGGTTTAATATTGCCAGCAAAAGAAAAAGAGTCACTTTAATTTTCATTTTTATCTCCTGTAAATAAATTTATCCTGCAGAAGCGGAACCGCCACCGGCACTTGCCCCACCTGCACCCGCACTGCCGGATGCACCTGTAGTACTGGCAACTGCTGCATACCAGACAATGAAGGATTGGAAGGATTCGTAGTCCTCAAATGATTTCAATACTTCGCTCTCTGAGATATCAATACCTGCTTTTTTAAAATACTTGAGATAGGCATCGGCAAAACCCATTACCATGGCAAAACCGAAGGCCTGGTCAAAATCAAGGTTCTCTAATTCCAGAGAATTATCTTTGATCTGGCGCAGCATTTCCTTTTTCCAGAGTTTCCAGGCAAATTTCCTCTGAAATCCAGTGCTGGTATAAAGGTCTATTTTAGAAATTCGGTATCCGAAATAAACAGTCAAAAAGCAGAAAACAAAAGTAATCAGCATTACCCATAATACATCCTGCTCCATCATAATAATGCTGGTGATCAGAGAAATGACCATGAGGATAATGGAACCAAGAAAGGGGTATAAAATATTTTTCTGACGGTTATGTCCTTCCTCGCTGGCGAAGCCATTGGCAAAATGCCAGTTTGTTAATTGTTTACTGAATTTGTTTTTATATTTTTCCAGACTCATAAATACTTTTTTAAGGTCTTTCTTTCCTTTGGCATATTGCTCCTGTAGTATCTCATAAAATCTGCGGTCAAACTCATCAGCGGGTACTTGATCGGTGGGTTCATAAAAATACCTGTTTTTCCCTTGTTTATTAAGATTTACAGAACCGGATTTCAAGAGGCGCAAAAAGATTGCCGCAAAGGGTATGGTGGAAGCATCAAAACTGTTGACCAGTTTTGACACCAGGGCTGGATGCATAGCTAACATATCTTCAGGTAAAACTTCAGGAGCGTAACGTTTATATACCCGGCGAGAATCATAGATAACGAAAATCAGCAGTGAAAGCAGTAAAATTCCCGTTAAAACCCCCAACCAGACATAAATCTTGATATATACTTCAGCTTTTGCCTGAATTAGTTGCCATTGTGGCTGCTCGATGGGTAATGAACCTGATGGAAGAGCTATCTCGCAAATAAACGTTTCGTTTTGCTGCAGGTTGCTGAGATTCCACCATATCTGATTTCCATTATACCCGGATTGTATTCGGTTGTCACCGGAAGACAGAAACATAACAGGTTCGATTTCACGGGGCAGCAACATTTCCACGCTGCCTATGTCGATTGGAAATTCGTGCTCTTGAGGTATCGACTGCCAGCGGATAAACAACATATCATTTTCTTCATAGCAGACTTTCAGGGCGTCGAACTCCAGTTCAAAATTCAAGACTGAGTCCACCACTGACTCAAAATCCCATCTCATGACCAGGTTGCCGTGTTTATAATGAAAATCGCTGCACTCCTTGATGATCTCGCCACTTTCAGTTTTTAGAAAAGCCCGGATAAAGACTATGCCATCCGTATAGCGGTCAGGAATTTCACGTTCCACCCAAGTGAATGAACCTTCCGGGAAATGATACTGAAAGGTCTCGCGTATCCGCAGATCACCATTATCGCGCACATTGATCCGGCAATAATAATCCTTAGCATAAAAAGATTCAGCAAAAGCTGCCGAAAACAGGAAAATAAGAAAAGTCATCAGTATTAATTTCTTCATTATTCAGTTTGCTCCTCGTTCCTGTAGAAGGGAACTTATGTTACCGTGAACCGGTCGTATTTTTGAGATTCTGACGTGCCTTCGTAAAGCTGGGATCAATTGTTATTGCCTGCTGGAAATACTTTGCTGCCTGTTCTCTATTACCATTATTATAATATATAATGCCTACGTCATTATAAATTTTTGCAATCTCAGGGCTGCGGGTAGTAATTTGATGAAAGCTCATTTCGTCATATTTCTCTAACAAATGCCCATAATTGCCAAGTAATAAAAATTCTTCTATATCATTGGCTATATTTTCCTGATTATTGTAATTATAATGGTCTCTTTTCAATGAACTACGGAAAAGCAGCTCAAAATCAGTTTTGGCTTTAATTGCCTGGCTGTAATATTCAAGTGCCTGTTCAGTTTCTCCTAGTTGCATACTGCAATATCCGGCAAACATATAGGAATTACCTGGAAACTGATCACAGGCAGCAGCTTCCAGATAATGTTGTCTTGCTTTTTTGAAATCCTTACGTTCTCTGTATATATCTCCCAGATTCAAATATCCGATCCAGGCTCGCTCCGGTATTGCTTTCACCAGTTCAGAAATCGTTTGCTCCGCCATAGCCAGCTTACCCATCCGGGCATAGGCAATTGCCAGGTTACCCATTGCCGTCTGAAGATCGGGGTAAGTTTCCAAAGCTAATTCATATTTTCTGATTGCCTCGGGAAATCTGTTATCCTTCAGAAAATCATCTCCCTGCACTTTCAGATCCAGAGCTTCCGATTCTCTGCCCGGTTCCGATATCGCCTGTAACCAGGCGGGTTGAATAAGCGTTAATATTCCAAATACTACCAAGCCAGACCAGACCAGGATCAGAAAATTACGGATGGCCAGATCTATTCTATGATCAGCAGGTGTTATGGAGGATGAATGTGACATTTTTTCCTTCTTTCTTCAAGCGGTTATAAAGCTGACACGCTGCCGGTGTCTTCATTATTATTATTTGCGTCATACTTTGGATATTGGGATTATAAGCAAACTGCACGGGTTCCATTTCCGTAAAACCTCGCCCACCCATACCCCGGGATCCACTGCCAACAATCAATATATCCGTGCACTTCATTAAAATTACTCTCTGATCACGTTTATTAAATATATGCTTTTTATCCACAAACCTGAATGTTCCGTTTTCTTTTATCATGATATCCAGGTAGGGAAGGGGTATGCCCTTATACACAGTGAGACCATGACGATTGTAAGAGATATTATCATTTCGATGGATAATGATTGAAACGAGTAGTCCCCCTACTACCAGACCCAGAATTCCCAGTTGGATGAACCGCAGTAATCGGAATTGCAAGAGGTGAACGCAAAGCCAGAAGACCAGAAAGAGAATTAACGGTAATAATACTGAAACAGGAAAATATTCATTACCAGACAGCGTGGATGATAAACTGATAAAGAAAAAGACAAAGATGTATTCATAAAACAAGAGTGTTAATGGATCGGTAAAATAGTCTTTTAGCCGTGGATGTGTTAATCTTAATTTCCTGGGCAGATTATGTCCCCCTTCCAGCAGGAAAAAAACCAGTATATTACCTATCACGACTCCATAAGTATCCTTCGCTATATCGCAGATATCAAAGATCCTGCCGGATAACGGCATCTGTGCCAGTTCATCAAGTGTAGAGGCGCAAAGTGCAAAAAGCAGAGTGTAACCAATGATCTGGGCACTGGTTTTCCCTCTGGCTTTCCAGAAACGCCAGCTTACTACCGCAAATCCGCTATAGGCTATATAATGCCAGTTATGCTGTAATTCGTAAAACTTGTGCCCAAAATAATAATCTGTGAGTTGCTGACCAATAAGAAAAAGCAGGAAAATTATGCTTAATACCAGCGGATGCCGCCAGCGAAGCTGTTTCCTGATGATTATTGTTATGCAGATCAGGATGAATCCTGCTATGATCACAGTCCAGGGTATGGAAACAAAACCCAGATCAAGATGTAGATTAGACGCTATACCTATTGCTGCCTGCAGATAATTCTGCAATAGCAGAAATGGCGTCATGATCAATAACAATACATAAAATATAAAATTTAACTGAGTTACAGTTGTGTCACCACTCCATTTTTTCTTCATATTTATACACCCAACCTTTAGCAAATAATAACCTGATATTGAATCTTTGCTGTCAATCTTTTTTTCTAGAACCTGGCATCCCCCCGTTTTTTCATAATATTGAGTCATTCCCTGATTCTTACGCTTTCTCTCATTAGCCCCCATTCTTAAATGGGGGATTCAATATTGATACTAACGTATAGTCGCTTCAGCGAGTTCAGCTTATTTGATAATAAGATAAAATAATACTATTATTATTCAGACAGATAATGAGAAGTGGCTGAAGCCACAGGACACCATTTCTTGGGATATAAAAACACCCAGATGAATCTGGGTGCTAATGAAAGAATAAAAAGAATAAATCACTAATACATCGTGCACCTATAATTATATATTTCAAGAGAATACAATCATCATTGCTGTAGAAAACCGGGGGATGACAGTTTTTTCTAGAACCTTGGTATCCCCCCGAAAATTTAAATATCTCGCCTGTTGTGGAGTTTCATTTCCCTGAAAGGGATATATTTGTATAGCGTAAGGTTGGCTCGTTACTCCGAGACTACCTTATGAATGATGCATACGCCCCACCTCATCGGCGCGCAGCGCTGATGAGGTGGGAGGCGTCTCATTTTTTACATAAGGTAGCAACTTCGCTGCAATCTTACGCTATACTAATTTATCCCGTACGAGAATTATGAGAGATGAATCCTAAATATTACTCTATAAAATAAGAAGTTACCACCAAATCATGAATAATAATACGGGGGGATGCTAGTTTTTTCTACAACCAGGCATTTCCCCCAAAGAGACTGTTCTGTTTCATGCTACAATATCAAACAACTTAGCTTTTGAATATTCGAGGATATGAATCGGGTTTTTTACCCAGACATATTTATTAGGTATCTCTCAAGGACAATAATTACTCTTTTCATGGATGCTATCGTCTTTATAGCTGCCCCTATCACGTGATGACATTATTTTGTCATCACGTGATAGGGGCAGCTATAAAGACGATAGAAATTTGTCAGGTAGATTTTTGGATAGAGAATAAGGAGTAATTATCACCTGATTTCACTTCTCTGTTCATTTATCAATCAATCTTCGCTGTTTTTAGAAAACCGTTAGAAAACTCATGAACTGACTGTAGAAAGATATCTTAATTATAAGAACAAACGCTAAATTTCGAGGGTAAGCTCAATTTTACTTGACTGAGGGGGAGCTGCTAATAAGTTCAGCAGATGATGAAATTTAAAGAAATATTAGAAGCAGAACTGCCGGAGATCGTGCGACCGGCAGTTTATGTAGTAGCTACTCCCATCGGAAATGCGGATGATATTACTCTGCGTGCTCTAAAAATATTGAGCAGCGTGGATCTGGTGATTTGTGAAGAGCGGAAGGTTGGTTCAAAACTGCTGCGCTATTGGGATATTAAGCAGGAAATGCTGGAACTGAATGAGCATAATGAGCAGAAAGACAGCCAGGAACTGGCAATGAAAATTATCACGGAAAATCTGGCAGCAGCCTTGATCTCAGATGCAGGTACTCCGCTTTTCGCTGATCCGGGAAACCGTTTTATTCCCGAATGTTTTGAGCGCGGGATACATATAATTCCTGTTCCGGGTGCTTCTTCCATAATGGCAGCTTTGATGGCTGCCGGTGTAAGTTCGGAAAGCTTTCTGTATTATGGCTTTCTGCCGGCAAACCGGCAGCAGCGCCAGCAGGCTATCCGCAGATTGCCGTCTATTTATGATCTGGTAATTCTGGAAGCACCTTATCGTTTACCGCAGTTGTTAGAAGATCTGGAAAAATTTCTGGGCAGCAGACGGAAAGCCGTATTATGCTGGAAACTGACATATCCCGAGGAACAGATAATCCATGGAGATCTGGCTTACCTGAAACAGATGGGAGCAAACCTGGGGAAAGGTGAATTTGTGCTGCTGCTTAGAGCAAAGGATGGGAAATGAGTGAGCAACTGGAAATTTTTGGAACCAGGATCAAACCCACGAACGTGCCTTTGGCAGAAAGAGTGCGTCCCCAGGAAATAGAGGGCATAAAAGGGCAAAAACAGCTCCTGGCTGCCGGTAGCCTGTTGCGAACTATGCTGGAACAGGATAATTATGCTTCCTTTATCATGTGGGGTCCCCCCGGTACCGGCAAAACCACGATTGCGCGCCTGATTGCGCAAAGAACCGCCAGTCGCTTTTTATCATTTTCGGCAGTGCTTGCCAGTATCAAGGAAGTGAAAGACGTAATGAAGGAAGCGGAATATAATCTGCAGACCCGTAATCAGAATACCATATTATTCGTAGATGAGATACATCGTTTTAATAAATCACAGCAGGATGCCTTTTTGCCATATATAGAGTCAGGAGCAATCATACTGCTCGGAGCTACAACGGAAAATCCTTCTTTTGAAGTAATACCGGCACTACTTTCGCGCTGCCATGTTTTTGTGTTGGAAAAACTCAATGATGCAGATATTCTGCAGATATTGAAACAGGCACAAACAAAGCTTGATAAACCGGTGAAATTTGGGTTAAATGCGTTAACCTGGCTGGCAGAGCAGAGCGGGGGAGATGCACGCTCCGCATTGAATTACCTGGAAATGATCGTTAATAGTACAACTGCGGAAACAGAACTCGGGGTGGAGCAGATCAGTGAAATCCTCAAACGTAAGACCATGTTCTATGACAAGAACAAAGAAGAGCACTATAATCTGATATCTGCGCTGCACAAATCATTGCGTGGCAGTGATCCGCAGGCGGGATTATACTGGCTGGCACGTATGCTGGAAGCAGGTGAAGAGCCGTTATATCTGGCACGAAGATTAGTACGCTTTGCTTCGGAAGACGTCGGATTGGCGGATCCGCAGGCGCTGGTGCAGGCGATTGCCGTAAAGGAAGCCGTACATTTTTTAGGGATGCCGGAAGCAAATACTGCCTTAGCACAATTAGTAGTATATCTGGGTACGGCGCCCAAAAGTAATGCCATTTATGAAGCATATAATAAAGCCCGTGAAGAGGCACATAAAACCAGTCATCTTGGTGTGCCTATGCATATCCGAAATGCACCAACATCATTAATGAAAGAACTCGACTATGGCAAAGATTACCATTATGATCACCAGTACGAGAATAAATATTTTTATCAGAAATATTTCCCGGCAGCGATGAAAGAAAGCTGCTATTATCAGCCCAGTAGTTTCGGTTTTGAAAAAGAAATCCGGAAACGTCTGGACTGGTGGCAGAAATTGAAAGAAAAACAGTTGCAGGAACAAAAAGATGAGAAGAACAATGATTGAGATACTTTTACTATTATTATTGGTCAGCTTAATCCTGACAGCCGCAGAAACCGGTTATGAAGAACCGGAAGCAAAAATGGTGGAAATATATGATATTCCACCGCTGCCATATCTGCAATTCGTAAAATTTGAAGAGTTCGCCTTAGAAAAGTCGAATACAAGGGAGATAACTTTAAAAGATCTGGCGCGGGAAGAGCTGGGACTGGCAGGCGAGAAGTTTCATCCTGATATCAATGGTTATTATGATAACAGTCCTGTTGCCGATATTAATTATATCTCCTTTAAAGACGGGCAGAGGCGAAAACTGCAATTACCTTCCGGTATTGAAATACGAACAACGCTTTTATCCTGGGATCGTCAATATCTGGCAATTGTGAGTCAGCGGGAAGACGGCATATATCTTGGAATTTATGATCTGAGGAAAGAAAAATATAAAGAAATAGAGCATCTCAAACTTAATGACACTCTGGGCATGGAATTGCAGTGGTATAATGACAACCGGCATCTGCTGCTGTTGGCAGTAGCGGGGCAGGGAGCAGAGAAGCCGGAAAAGCCAATTGTACCGGAAAAACCCATAATTGAAGAAACAAGCGGGATAACCAGCCAGACACGCACTTATACGAATCTGTTGAAAAATGCTTATGATGAGCAGCTTTTTGCCTATTATTTTACTTCACAACCTGTGAAAGTGGACGCAGTAAAGGGGAATTTCAAGAGAATTGGCAAAAATGGTATTTATAACTGGCTGGAACTGTCTCCGGATAATGAGTATATCCTGGTATCGGAAATAGAGAAGCCATATTCCCGTGAATTACCCTGGCATCGATTTCCTCGCAGTTATCAATTGTGGAACGCAGAGGGGAAAAAGCTGCGGATTTTGCATGAGCGTCCATTGACCGAAGAAATACCTATTGGAGGAGTTTACAGCGGAGCCAGAAATTTTGAGTGGCAGCCGCAGAAAGGAGCCGAACTACTCTGGGTGGAAGCACTTGATGGAGGCAATCCGCAAAACAAAGTGGAGTTTCGTGACCGCCTGCTGCTTCTGGAAGACGTTGTAATCGGCGAAGCACGGGAAATTTTACTTACCGAAAAGCGCTATCGGGGCATAGACTGGTCAAGTCAGGAAGACCGGTTCATTATCTATGATTATGACCGTGATACTTACTGGCTGCGCGGCTGGCTGGCACAACTGGACAGAGAGGAGAAGATACTGATCGAAGACCGTAATATCAGAGATATATATAATAATCCAGGTGACCTGGTACATAAACGGAGCGCTTACAATCAGGAGCTTTTTCTGCATGAAGGTGATAATGTCTGGTTTTTAAACAGAACTGGCGCATCGCCGGAAGGTAAATTTCCTTATCTGAAAAAAGTTAACTTAACAGATAAAAGTGAAGAATTACTATTTCGCAGCCGGGAAGGATTTCTGGAAACACCTGTCTGTTTTGTAGATAAAGATTTGCGAAAGATTGCCGTTAATTCCCAGAACCACGATAATCCCCGTAATTATTATATTTATGACACAGTAACGGGCGAGAGTATCTGGCTGACGGATTACCAGGATCCCTATCCGGAATGGGCAAAACTGCCCAAAGAGATCATTCATTATAAAAGAGCAGATGGCATAGAGCTTTCCGGAACACTGTATCTGCCCAAAGAATGGCAGCCCGGTGAACGTCTGCCCCTGGTGATAAATGCCTATCCGGAAGAATATACCGACAGCAGTACAGCAGGGCAGTCAGATAAAACTGCAGATCGCTTCACTTACTTCGGAGGTGCCAGCAGCCGTTATTTTGCTCTGGCAGGTTATGCCGTACTGGCGGATGCTTCCATACCAATAATTGGAGATCCGGAAACAGTAAATGAAACTTTTATAGAGCAGACGGTCAATTCGGTGAAAGCAGCTATTGATCACCTTAATGAGCAAGGTATTATAGATCCGCAGCAGGTAGGCATAATGGGGCACAGCTATGGTGCTTTCATGGTTGCCAATGTGCTTGCCAACAGTGATATCTGCGCAGCAGGCATCGCTCGTAGCGGTGCTTATAACCGCACGCTTACTCCCTTTGGTTTTCAAAGCGAACGACGTACTTTCTGGGAAGCAAAGGATTTTTATCTGAAAGTCTCGCCCTTCATTCAGGCGGAAAAGATAAAGCAGCCGCTTCTGCTCATTCATGGTGAAGCAGATGACAACAGCGGCACTTTCCCCTTGCAGACCAGAAGACTTTATGCAGCGCTGAAAGGGAATGGTGCCACAGCGCGTATGGTGATCTTACCCCTGGAACATCATGGCTATATGGCGCGTGAATCTAATCTGCATGTAATAAAAGAAATGCTCGACTGGTTCGGTCGGTACGTTAAAAAATCGGAAAAATGATCGACAAGAAAAAACTGGAAGAATCCTTTCAGATTATTGGCAAAGGACGCATACCCTATTATATTAATCTCTATTTTAAAAACAACCGGGAATTTGCCGTAAAAGCAAACAGGCTTTACCGGAATAATAGATGGACAGATTTAACCAGCCTGCTGCATAAAACAAGGGGTAGTTTTTCTATATTTCAGGCAAATGAACTTGCCTGCAGCTTCATTGATCTGGAAAAGTATGCTGATCAGAACCCGCAAGCCATTACAAATGAAGAAATTGGGGGCCTGTTAAAGAAATATAACGACTTTTGCTCAGAATTAAAGACAATCAGGCAGGAGTATATGCGCTCCAGTGAGAAGAAATAAGTGAGAAGTGAGACGAAATACTGTTTATGTAGAATAGTGAACTGTGATTAGTGAATGAATAGTAAGAAGACTTTGTGACTGGTGGGAATGCCCGGCCCCTGCCTGGTTCTGCTGATTCCAGAAATGATGATTCTTCGGTAAATGCATCCCTAGGTCGGAAGTTGGATATTTTGAGCATTCTTTCATCAGCCAACGACTTTCACCGAGATTTCAATAAATTTTACGCTATTTAGTTAATTCAGTGAGTTCATAATATTTTAATTATATAATCAGCTTCTGAAACCGTATTAAATAATGGTTTCAGAGAGCAGACAGGAGTTACTTATCATCGTAGAAAATCACTAGACCACTAAGGGAAGTAAGAGGTTAACAAGAGTTCTATAAGTATATTATACAATAACATAGTGTTATACTTATCTGTCTTAAGTCTAGTAGATGGAGCAGACTAAGAGGACAAAGCTGAAATTCTGATGAACAACCATTACTGAGGCCAAAGACCATCCATATGGTTTCTGCAGAATGGCGATTATTTGCTTGACAATATTGATATAGGGACGATTCGGATTATATTGTAAATAAATATAGCTGGAGAGTGTTATGTATAAGGGCATTTTTGCTTTGATATTGATGTTGATTTTTTTACCATTAAGCAGTTCGGAAGCGACTGCTCTTTCTGCAAATCCGCGGTTAGGGCATTACCTGAATATTGATGAGATGGGGATGAGTTCGGCGCGTGACTTTTATCCTACCGATCCTCCTGCCCTGGCGCGTAATATTGCAGAGTTTGAGCAGATGGAAGGGGTCTTGATCAGGTATCCCTTCGGGATCAGTTACAGCGTTATTGCGGCCTTGGCGGAAGAAGACAAGGTAGTGACAGTGGTATCATCAAATAACCAGCAGAATACGGTTACATCCAGCTATATTGCCTATGGAGTGAATCTGGATAACTGCGAGTTTCTGATTGCCCCTTCGGATAGTTACTGGACGCGTGATTATGGCCCCTGGTACATATACGATGGGGAAGAGGTGGCAATCGTTAATTTCATTTATAACCGCCCCAGACCTAATGATAATGATATTCCTATAGCCGTGGCTGATTATCTGGGGATAGGTTTATATGGTATGTCCGTGGAGCATACAGGCGGTAATTATATGACAGATGGATATGGGATCTCAGCTTCCACAGATCTGGTGATATTGGAAAATCCGGGATTAACAGAAGCAGAGATAGATCAGTATATGGCAGACTACCTGGGGATAACGACATATCATAAGTTAGCGGACCCGAATAATACATATATTGATCACATCGACTGCTGGGGTAAGTTTTTAGGAGTTGATAAGGTCTTGATAAGAGAAGTGCCAACGAGTCATGCGCAGTATGACGAGATAGAGGCAACGGCGGCATATTTTGCGGAACAGATCTGCAGTTGGGGCTATCCATATGAGGTTTACCGGGTTTATACTCCGAATAATCAGCCTTACACTAATTCCCTGATCTTGAATAAACGAGTATTTGTGCCCATCACCGGGAGTGGCTGGGATGATGATGCGCTGGCAGTATATGAAGCTGCAATGCCGGGTTATGAAGTAATGGGATTCACGGGAACGTGGGAAAGCACGGATGCGCTGCATTGCCGGACGAAGGGTATAGCCGACCGGCAGATGGTGCACCTGGCGCATCAGCCCTATTGGCAGGATGAATACGGAGGCAGCAGCCTGAGTCTTACAGCAGAAGTTACGGCATACAGTGGTGAGGTTTTGCTGGCAGACTCGATGTATGTTGCCTGGAGATTCAATGGTGCGGGCTGGAATTACAGCAGCCTTATTTCACAGGGAAATAATAGCTGGGAAACAGAAATTATGATACCGGGTGCGGAGGGAGAATTTGAATATTATCTGCATGCGGAAGACATGAGCGGCAATGAAGTTGAGCAGCCTCCGGCGGGTGCTTATGATCCGCATCAGTTTAGCGTGGTTTTCAGTAATATGCTATATGGGGATATTGACAGCAGTGGAGTGGTGGACAGTTATGATGCGGCTTTGGTTTTACAATATGTTGTGGGGCTTGATCCAATCCCGCTAATTGATCCATTGCCGTGGGAAGCTGAGCGTATTGAAGCAGCGGATGTGGATAACAGCGGGATAATTGACAGCTATGATGCTTCGCTGATCATGCAGTATATTGTGGGACTCATTGGCGAACTGCCGGTTGATGAATAGTTCTTAATGCTATTACACTGTGTTCTTGCACCAAAGATGAGTACATCTAATGGTGCCAGTCCACCCAGGTAGATTAATTCTATTGACAGTATTGAGAAGATATTAAGAGATAAATTCAGGAGAAGTAAAATGAAAAAATATTTATTAATAATGCTGCTTCTGGCAGGTAGTCTGCTGGTGGCGGATATCCGCGATATCGCTATTGACGGTGGGCAATATACTGCTCTTGTTGGCGACACAGTGCGCGTTTACGTAAATGCGATGGATATTACCAAAGATATGAGCGTAATTGCTTTTCAGTTTGACCTGTATTACAATCAGGAAAATCTGCAGTACATCACGCATAAGCAGGGAGATCTTTTTGAGAATGCCATGCTGATGGCGAACGGAGATAATGATGGCCTGGTGAAAGTGGCCTGCAGTCACTGGCAGCCGCAGGAAGGCAGCGGCACACTGGTGGAACTGCTGTTTATGGCTAAAGCACCGGGGGAAACAAATCTGCAGTTTGACAAATTTAAGATGAATTCGTCAGCTATGACAAACATATATGATCCAAAAGTCAAAATACTGTCAGGTTCAGCAACCAAATCCAAGGATTAATTAAGAAGGTATTATGAAAAAAATAATAGTTTTAGCACTACTTCTGCTGTCAGCGACGATCTGGGCAGACCTGGAAGATGCAGTAATAGTGGTATCTTCCGGTGAAGTTAATGCAGGTGAAACCATAATGATAACGGTAAGTACTTCGGAACTGCTGGAAGAGTGGGATGTAATCAGTTTTCAGTTTGAGATGAATTACGATCCATCGGCAGCGACCTTTGATGATGAAAACTGCGAAGCAGGAGAATTACTGACAGCCGGTGGTATGCTGATCGCAAATGAACTGGAACCGGGATATTTCCGGGTTGCTTATAGTCATTATCTGGCCCAGTCTGGTAGCGGAATGCTGGTTAGCTTACCGTTTGCCGGAATCGCAGGTGAAACTAATCTTGATATTCATGACTTCAAGTATAATGCCACCGGTATTGAAAATACCACGGATGGGCATATTACCGTAATAGGCGGGAATATGCTGCCCGTTGCAGATGCTGGGATCGATATGCCGGCGATTGAAGCCGTATTAGTTACACTTGATGGCAGCAATTCTTATGATCCGGAAGGAGAAATGCTGACTTACGAATGGACGGCGCCACCCGGTATTGTTCTATCTGATCCCACGAGCGGGAATCCAACCTTTACGTCACCATACGTTACTGAAGATACTGAGTTCAGCATTACTCTGGTAGTCAATGATGGTACGCATAACTCGCTGCCCGATGAAGTAATTGTTACTGTACTCAATATTGTGGGCGCAGCAGACATCCCGGCTCTGATCACTAATGTGGGTATTTACAGTATTTCACCGAATCCGTTCAATCCGAGTACGAAGATAAGCTTCCTGGTGCCGTTTGACGAAAAGAATCTGGAATTAAAGATATTTTCCGTAAAAGGTCAACTGGTGAAGACAATGCATTTAACTAATCTGCAGTCCAACAGTCTGGAACAGGTGATCTGGGACGGAGTAGACAATGAGGGCAGAGCAGTCGCCAGCGGGGTATATTTCTGCCGCATCATCGGCAGCAAGAGTCAGGCGACGGCACGGATGCTGCTTCTGAAATAAAATTTACTATGAAAGATAAACCCGTTTTGGGTAATAACATTCGGGAAATAACCTCCTTTGCTGCCCGGACGAAATTAAAGCGGCCTTTGATAGGAGCGAATATTGCAGCCGGTTTTCCATCACCTGCTCAGGATTATATTGAAAAATCTATAGACCTCAATGAACAGCTTATCAGCCATCCGGCAGCGACATTCTTTGTCCGCGTTGAGGGTGATTCAATGAACGGTTCCGGGATATTTGACAATGACGTTCTTATCGTGGACCGGGCACTGGAAGCGGTGGACGGCTGCGTGATCGTGGCGGTGCTGAACAGTGAATTCACCGTTAAAAGATTAAGGATACGCAAGGATTGCTGGTCATTATTACCTTCTAATCCGGCCTTTCCGGAAATTATCATAACCGAGGATACCGATTTCTCGGTGTGGGGAGTGGTTACTTACTGTCTACATAAACTGTAAGGATTTTTTTATGAAAATCTCATTTCTTAAGGACAGGGCAAAAGCCAGATTGAACGGTAACTGGGAACAGGCGATAATAGCCATCATGGTTGCCACCGTGATCTTCTTTGTGATCGACGGATTTTTTGGTGATAAATACCTGAAAGATAATCTGGCGATTTTCTGCTTACGAATTTTTCTACAGGCACCGGCATTTCTGGGGATGGCAATAGTATTTCTTTCAATCAGCCGTGATCAGAATCCCCGCGGCACGGAAGTATTTCAGGGATTCCACAACTGGTGGAATGCTTTTAAAACAATGATCGTGATGATATTTTTCATCATTCTCTGGAGTATATTGCTCATTATTCCTGGCATTATGGCCGCGCTATCTTACAGTATGTCTTTTTACATCCTGGCAGATAATCCGGATATGAAGCCGGGAGAAATATTGCGTCACAGCAAGAACCTGATGCGGGGACATAAAACCGAATTGCTGCTGCTGATACTCAGTTTCACCGGCTGGCTTTTTCTGAGCGTGATCACGGCGGGAATACTGTATCTGCTTTATACGGGTCCTTTTTTCCAGAGCACTTTAGCGGAATTTTACGAGTCCCTGCAGGAACGCTCTGATTTTTAGATATGTGCGGTAATTTTGCCTTATATAGTTCAGTTGCGGCAATCAAGGAATATTACAAACTGCTGCAGGAAACAGGTGAGATCGAGCCGAAAGAAAACATCCGTCCCTCGCAGCAGGTTCCGGTAATCGTCATCAAGCAGGGAAAGCGCTACCTGGGATTTGTGCGCTGGGGTTTGATCCCATTCTGGGCAAAAGATGACAAGATCGGGTATAAACTCTTTAATGCCCGGGCTGAGACGATTGAGGTTAAGACCAGTTTCAAGAATTCTTTTAAGAGCAAACGCTGCCTGATACCGGCTAACGGTTTTTTTGAATGGCGCAAACCGGATAAGGCAAAATTTTATTTCAAATTACGCTCTCGGGAACTTTTTTCCTTTGCCGGACTCTGGGAAGCCTGGAAAAATCCTGATGGCGCAATCATCCCTTCCTGCACAATCATTACTACGGCACCTAATGAAGTAGTGGCAAAAGTGCATGACCGCATGCCTGTAATACTACGGCAGGAAGATGAAGCCACCTGGCTGGAAAGTGATGATCCGGAAATATTGAAGAACCTGCTTCAGGCATATCCTGCCGAAGATATGGTGATATTGCAGAAATAAAGAAGAGTTTTGAACATAGTATTATGTTCAAAACTCTTCTTTTCTGGAGTTTGGACATTTTATTACTATAATCAGGTAGGTAAGAATAAATAATAAAGATAAATATTGACATACATTTAGGATTTTTGAATAATGCCTCCAAAAGAACGGAGGTGTTTTATGAAAGAGAAGAAAGATGATCT
>JAIPGO010000060.1 GCA_021736135.1 Candidatus Cloacimonadota bacterium | reverse complement strand
ATATATATGAACTCCTAAATATTCCAATTAAAACTGATCGAAAAATAACAAAAATACCTATTCAAAAGTAGTGCCTAAATTGAAAATCGGATCCTTATATTTCAATAACTTAGCTGCATTTTACCGAAAGATGGGTTAATCGCCCCACCCCCAGCGAACGGCGGAGCCGTTCGCTGGGGGTGAGTGGGGAATTCTTGTGTCTTTTTCTACAAATAAATATCCCCCTACAGGGAAAAAAGATTTCAGCGACATAAAATACCATGAAAATGATTTGTAATTAAACTGTCGTGATCTTTATATTTAATGAAAACTTTAATATATGCATTATTATTCGAATTATGGTGACGAAGTAACTGCCAATGAGTGTCTGATGTTGAACAGTCTCTGTCTTAATCAGGTAAGAAGGAGTAAGTAAATATTGACAATTTAGGAGCACTGATGTTGTGTAATTTGCGGAGGCTGGCATGCAGGAAGATTTTTTTGATAAGCTGGAAGAAGTGGAAGATATAGAGCGAAAGATCAATGAGCTCAGGCGGGAGATAGAGCGGCATAACCTCCTTTATTATCAGAAAACAGCACCGGAGATCAGCGATTTTGAATATGACCGAATGGTGAAAGAACTGGAACAACTGGAAGCGGAATATCCGCAGTACCGGCAGGAGATATCACCCACGGTAAAAGTCAGCAGTGACTTGACCGGTGAAGGGCAGGTAAGACCGCATCTTGAGCGGATGTATAGCCTGGATAATGCTTATTCACTGGAGGAAGTGCAGGCATTTTTTGCTAAAATTGCGCTGGAAGAAGGTGCATATCCGCAGGTGGTGCTGGAGCATAAACTGGATGGATTCAGTATCAATCTGTTTTATGAAAACGGTCAATTGCAGTATGCCACCACGCGTGGTAACGGTTTTGAAGGTGAAGATGTGACGACGAATGTGCGGACGATTGCCTGTATTCCGCAAAAAATAGATTTCAGAGGTAGAGTGGAAATACGGGGCGAGATATTTTTTCCGGTTGCGGAATTTGCCAGAATGAATGCCGAACGTGAGGAAAACGGGGATAACTTATTTGCCAATCCGCGCAATGCGGCAGCAGGCACGATCAAGCTGAAAGATAGCGCACTGGTGGCTGAGCGGAAACTGACAGCGTTCTTTTATGCAACAGGGCTGCTGGAAGGTGAAGAAATTGCAACTCAGATGGAATTACTAAAATTTTTGCAGGATAATGGTTTTCCGGTAAATCCTGAAAGCCGCTTAGTCAGCGATTTTGCGGGAATGGAAGCATATTGTGACAAGTGGGATGAGCAGCGTTTTACGCTGCCCTGGGAAATAGACGGCATCGTGATCAAGATAAATGAGCGGAAGCTGCAGGAGAAACTGGGTTATACGGCAAAGAGTCCGAAATGGGCAATTGCCTATAAATTTAAGGCAGTGGAAAAGGAAACAGAGCTTTTAGCAGTAGATTTTCAGGTCGGCAGGACGGGAGCGGTGACGCCCAGAGCAACCTTAGCACCGGTGCAGCTGGCTGGAACAACGGTTACGCATGCCACGCTGCATAATGCAGATGAGATCAGAAGACTTGATCTGCATTTAGGTGATATAGTCACAGTGATAAAATCCGGCGAGATCATTCCCAAGGTGACAGGCGTAAGAGCTGAAAAGCGGAAAACAGGTGCCAAAGCAGTGTTGTTCCCTGAAAACTGTCCAGTTTGCGGAACAGAACTGCATCGTGAAGTAGAAGGTGCCATATATTACTGCAATAATATTGATTGTCCGGCACAAGTGCATCGGCGTTTAACGCACTTTGCCAGTCGCGAGGCAGTTGATATTGAAGGGCTGGGAGAAAAGCTGGTGGAGCAACTGATCGATAATGGATTGATCAAGCGGATTGAGGATATATACAGTCTTGATTTTGCAGCAGTGGCAGCGTTGGAGCGGCAGGCGGCGAAATCAGTGGAAAACCTGAAAGCTGCCATTGAAAAATCTAAACTGCAGAAATTCAGCAAACTCCTTTTCGGATTCGGGATACGGCATGTGGGGGATAAAACTGCGAAAGTGCTGGTACAGCATTTTGGAAATATTGAAGCATTTACTTCAGCAACTGTAGATGATTTTCTGGAAGTGGAAGAGGTTGGCGAAAAGATCGCGCTTTCGCTGGTGGAATTTTTTGCTAATGAGAAAAACCGTGCCATGATCCACTCACTAGAGGAGGCGGGAGTTGTATTAAGGCAGGAAGAAACGCTGCTGGGCACGAAACTGGCAGGGAAAACTTTTCTGGTCACCGGGACCCTGGAAAATTACAGCCGACAGCAGATCAAGTCTGCTATCGAGGCAGAAGGCGGCAGGATTTTGTCCAGCGTAAGTAAAAACCTTGATTATCTGGTGGTAGGCGAGAATCCTGGCTCCAAAGTGAAAAAAGCGGAAAAACTGGAAAATGTGAAAATAATCGGGGAACAGGAAATAGAGGAAATGCTGAAATAGATGAAGATACTGGAACGTTATATACTGCGTGAGAATTTTAAGCCGTTCATTACTTCGCTGCTGGTAGTGACGCTTTTGATGATATTTGACCGGCTGCTTGACCTGCTGAAAGTGATCATTGAGAAGCACCTGATTTTCGTGACGGTAGCGGAAATATTCGGTTTGAGTCTGCCTTTTATGCTGGCATTGACTATTCCCATGGCAGTGCTGCTGGCCACGATAATGTCATTTGGCAGACTATCTACAGATAATGAGCTGATAGCTTTCAAATCCTGCGGGATAAATATTTTTACGCTGATGAGACCGACCATAATCGCTGCCATTCTGCTTTCGGTATTTATGCTTTATTTCAATGACAGGATACTGCCGGAAAGTAATCACATCCTGAAGAACAAAATGATCCAGGTAAATTACCGGCGCCCGGTGACAGCAATCAAACCAGGTGTTTTCAACCAGATGAAGAATTATACCATCTATGCGCGGGAGCGGATCGGTGAAGAACTGCATGGTTTGATCATATATAACCGGGAAGCCGCAGATTTTCCGACCACAATATCGGCCGCGCGCGGTACGATCCAGCTTGCTGACGGCGGTAATAGTATGACGGCAACACTTTATGATGGTGAAATGCATGAACGAGATAACAAAGATAAGAAGGTTTACAGCATCCGCAGTTTTGATAAACTTACTTTGAATATGCCGGATCTGGGCTACCAGATGAAAGAGATGGATTCCGATTACCGCGGTGACAGAGAAATGAGCGTGGAAGCAATGGAAGCAGTAATAGCCGAACAGATGGCAAAGATGACCAGAGTGGAAGCAGAAATAGACAGTCTATTACCCGAAATTAATAAGCTGCAGGCTATTGAAATAAAATCTGATGAAGATGCCAGAAAATTGAAGCAGTCACAGAATTCAGCCAGGATAAAAAATGAAAAAATTGACAATTACTTAAAAAAAATACGCATCTATGAAGTGGAGATCCATAAGAAATACGCCATGGCTTTTGCCTGCCTGATCTTTGTGCTGATCGGAGCACCTGTGGGTATGATGACGAAATCAAACGGGGTGGGGATGGCATTTACGGTGTCATCAATAGTATTTATGATCTATTACGGCGCTTTAACCGGTGGCGAGGAACTGGCAGATAAGGGATTAGTGTCGCCCTGGCTTTCCATGTGGATAGCAAATATTATTCTGGGTATTATCGGAGTGTATCTGATTATAACATCAATGCGTGAGATGCGGGTTTATGATCTCAATCGTGCCTGGAAAAGATTGTTGAGGAAGATGAAGAAAAGGAAGAAATTGAGACGGAAGACGGGAAACGAAGATGCGGATACTGGATAAATATATAACAAAGGAATACCTGAAGTATTATGTGATCATATTGATCTCTTTCACGGTGATCTTTCTGGTTGTGGATTTTTTTGATAATCTGCCGCGACTGATGCGCAGAGGTGCCACCTGGGATCAGATGAGCTTGTATTTTGCTATGCGTCTGCCCTATCTGGTGATATTGACATCACCGGTGGTTGTATTGCTGGCTGGGCTTTTCCTGATGAATGAGCTGTCGCATTATAGTGAATCAATTGCCATGAGATCTGCAGGAATATCGATTGTGCGCATGGTGACTCCGCTTTTCTGGGTAGGCTTTGCTATTTCCCTGCTTGTTCTGGTGATGGGTGAATATGTTTTGCCCTGGTCAGAAGCGAAAAGGGATTACGTATATACGGTATTGATCAAGAACCAGAAGATAGAAGATAAAAAAATGCGCTCAAACATTTATTACCAGGGGACTGATAACAATCTATATTTTATCGGTTTTTTTGATGGTTACCGTAATACTTTAAAAACAATTGATATCTCCAATTTCGATATGGAAACAGGTGAGATCTACAATAAGATCATTGCCGACCGGGCTACCTGGGAAGACGGGAAATGGGTATTTCAGAACTGTTATATCCGTCATTTTGAGCAGCAAAGACCGGTATCATCGCAATTTTTCCCGCTGACGACCCTGGATTTTGTGGATGTGACCCCACAGGATTTTATAAAAAGCGCTAAAGACCCGATGTCGATGAATTTTTTTGAGTTGAAAGAATATATCGGGCGGTTGCAAAAGGTTGGTGAGAGCTATCATAAGGAACTAACAGAGCTTTTTTATAAAGTGACCTTTCCCCTGGCAAACCTGATAATACTGCTTTTTTGTATTCCTCTGGCAAGTGCTTCGGCCCGCAGTAAAGGGCGGGGAGTAATTTTTGGTATAGGACTTCTGGTCTGTTTCATGTATTTGATGATACTTAGGCTGGGGCAAAGTCTGGGACACAGTGGAGTAATTGAACCGCTGATGGCTGCCGTGGCACCGCATATACTGTTTTTAGTAATAGGATTGTATTTTCTGGTCAAAGCAGAGGTTTAACAAGAGGACTTAGAGGACATCGCGGACGAAGAGCATATATAAGGAAAATCAGGGGGCTGATCTGATGAGCAGCCCCCTGATTATTTATTTGATCAGCAGCATTTTGCCTTTTAAGGTGTTTTGACTGGTTGTCAGCGTGTAATAATATATTCCGCTGGGTTGAGAATCTGCTTTCCAATTAAAACTATGAGTTCCGGCAGACATAAAACCTCTGTATAGCTTCTGAGTTATTTGTCCACGGCAGTTGTAGATGTTTAGAGTAACAAATCCCGGTTCTGCAAGCTGGAAATCTATGGCAGTGCTGGGATTGAAGGGATTGGGATGATTACCGAAAAGAGCTGTTTTCTCCGGGATAAGATTTACGTCACCTGCAACGGGATAATAGTAGAATTCTATTTCGATTATTTCCGATTCGGCATTAGTATACCAGGCAGATACACCGGGAGTATATGACATATTTTCAATAAGGTTTTCAAGTTGAAATGAAGTTTCTGTTATCTGACCTTCCAGATTGCCATCGAGGTAAACGTTGTAACCTATCAGATCACGGGCAGGAAGTTCGGGTGGCATCCAGGTTAACAATCCGGTGGCCCAATCCACATTAAGTTCAGTGGGCGGGAAGGGAAATTCCACAATCGTAACCGAAACTGAATTTGAGGGAGCGGAATTTCCTTCATCGTAAACTGCTATCAGGTAATATTCATAAGTGATATATTCCCAGACGTAGTCTTCGTATTCTCTAATGCCGGGATCCGTTATTTCATCCAGCATTTCGTCATTACGATAAACATCAAATCCGGTCAAAGCTCTGTCATCCGGCATTTCCCACTGCAAAGTAATAGTGTAAAGTTCCACTTCAGCAGTAAGGTTCACAGGAGCCGGCAATTCGACCGGTTCGCCACCGATAGTGCCGTTATCATTAAACCTTTGAGCAAAGATACCGTTACTGCCGCTGCCCCAGGAAATAATAAAAGCATCGTCAGGTACAAACCCGTTTTCCGTCCAGCGGACATCCGCCAGATCGGTATGCAGCTTTTCGGTCTGCATATCTGAAATGAGTAAAGTTTCATCCCAGACCAGTTCGCCTTCGGGATCGATCCTTTCCGCCAGAATGCGTTCCTGGGAAAAATTACCCCAGGGATAAAGAGTGTAAACAACTATCACATCCTCGAAGCAGGGTCGCAGCCCAATAATGGTGCCTCCGGTTGCCTGAATTGGTGAAATAATTATTCCGGAATTAGTGTAAAGCAGTTCTCCATCCGCATTGATCTTTTGCCCGTAAATGCCGGCATTATTCTGGCCGGCATCTGTTTCCCGCCAGTAAACATAGATCAATTCGGTTTCCGGCTGATATATGGCAGAGGGGTAATACATTTGATTAGGAGCATGGTCGGCAACAAGAATGCCATCAGTAAAAACAGCAGCACCCTCTGTGGTTATATGCTGCACATAAGCACGGGAAGTATTTTCCGAAAAACGGTCATCATGCCAGGCAATTATCGCTCCCCCGTTGCCATCGGAAGTAACGGAAAAATTCTGAGTCCAGGCGGAAATGCCATAAGCATCGCTGATCACAGCTGGAGCATCCCAGATGGGAGTGCCTGCAGCACTGTATTTTTGCATATATACGGCACGGTTGGGTGCCCAGTAAGGTCCTGTGTTCACAAAATATTTGAGCAGAAAATTGCCTTCACTGCCGTCATCAGCAGGGATTAGTTGTGGCCAGTTGCTCGTGTCCGGTTCATTAATGATAACGGGCTGTTCCCAGGCGGGATTTCCTTCCGGCGAGATGCTCATTAACCGGATCATGGTGTCATCAGCCCAGGCATAGATGCAATAATTATTAGCGGTTACTGTAACTTTGGGGGCAGCATTAAAGCCGCCATTGGAGAGGTTTATGCCATCAGCACCCCAGATAAATTCACCTTCCGGTGATATCTTATAAGCAATAATATCAAGGTCATCTGCCGATACTCGGATATCGTTAATAGCCATAATGGCATTACCTTCCAGGTCGATAGTCATATCCCAGTCCGTGAGCCAGGTCATCTGCGTGTGGTCACTAACCAGAATACCGTTTTGTTCCCAGACTTCATTTCCATCGGGATCCAGGTATTGCAGGCGCATGTTATAATTTCCGGTGGCATTGCTCCACCAGCCGAAATAGCAGGAGCCGTCAGGCAGTTGAGCGGTTTTGGGTATGGTTTGATCTCCGCCCAGATATGATATCTGATTATTAAAAGCGGGATCTGTACTCCATTGGGCAGATAAAAGAGTAAATGTTAAAAGCATTGCTAAAAACAGGATATTTTTCATTTTCACCTCCTGTGAAAAGATTATTATTCCAGGTAATTTAAAGGATCATCAGCTTTTCCGTCCCGTCGTACCTCAAAGTGCAGGCATGGTTCCTCAGTAAAACCTGACTGACCGGAAAGCGCAAGAACAGTACCTTTTTCCACGGTATCTCCCAAAGTAACTTCTATATGGTCATTATGCGAGTACACGGTATAAAAACCGTTCAAATGATCAATGATCACCACGCGGCCGGAACCGCCATTACGTCCGGCAAAAGCGACTATGCCCTTATCTACGCAGCGGACTTTCGTGCCGATCTCAACGGAAATATCAATGCCGTCATTATGTAGTGAAACCCGGTTATTAGCGCCTTTGTAATCCCCGTAACCGCGCAGTAGTGTTCCTTCAACAGGCCACATCAGCCGGGGGGTGGAAAATTTATATGAGTAAGCCGGTTTATAACTGGGAATCCGCTTTCTCAGGCTGGTAATAAGCGAATTCATTTCTTCCTGGGCAGCTTCCAGTTCGGTTTTCCGCTGCAGAGCTTCCTGATATTCCTTGTCGAGTGAAGTTACTTCCTGATCGAGAGAAATGATCTGTTTCTGATAATTGCTTTTCTTCTTTTTAGAGACAATTTTTGTCCACTGCACGTCTTTAAAATAAGTTGCGTCTTTTTCTTCTTTTTTCTCCAGAGCAAGGCGATCATCTTCCAGTGAAGTTATATCTGCATTGAGGTTATTTAAGCGGCGATCAGCCTGCAGCAGCGCATCAGAAATAATCCAGGCATCGGCATTTATGTTTAGCAATTGTGAATAGTGGCTTACTACCAGAGCTTCTCCGAGTTCATGGGCAGAATTATATAATTGTCTGACGTTTTGCTTTTTATGAACAATATCCTGAGAAGTGTTTTCGAGTTCCTGTTTTGTTTTATCCCATTCTTCCTGAGCTTTGCATTGACTGGCATCAAGCTCGCAGATACGGGCTTCCAGTTGTTTCCTTTTGGCATCCATTTCATCCAGGGCAGCCTGTTTTTCTTTTTTCAGATTCTGGTTCTGCAAAAGCTGGTGATCCAGCTCTTCTAATTGCCGGTTCAAGTCATCGAGTTCTTTTTGCTTATCGGCAAGTTCATCCGCAAAAAGTGATCCTGTAATCAGGAAGAAAATCAAAAGGCAAAATACAATTCTCATATTTTTTATTTCAGTATCAGGAACTTTCTCCTTTCCAGGTATTCCGGGGCAGACATCTGCAGGAAATAAACACCGCTGGCCACCGGTCTTCCGCTGCGTCCAGAGATATCCCAGTTTATTTCATGAACTCCCTGATCGCAGATATCATTAAAAAGTTCCCTTACCTTTTGACCACGAATATTGTAAACAGAAATTTTTACTTTTCCGGCTTCTGCCAGGGCAAAGCTCAGTTTCATTGTTGTCCTGAGCTGCCGGTTATAGATGAAGGGATTGGGATATACCGGATATAGTTCAGTGACCTGAGGAATTTCACCGGTTTCGATAGCGACTGATTTTGTATGTCCGTTGATTTTCACATTGAGTTGGTCAATTATTCCATGAGCATCTGTGAAGCGCAAAGTCCCAATCAGGGAGCCGTTTGTGATTTCCTCTGCTGAGGCGATTGCCAGGTTATATTCCTGCTGCTGATTGCCAGCCCAGAGAAAAGATGAATTTGCCGGCAGGAATTCAGTGACCTGAGCCGGTATGGAAGTTTCCAGACTGAAAACATTTCCGCCCGACCATATTTCCAGCGAATTTCCTGCTGAAAGCAGAGTAATAAAGCCTTCCGGAGGTGTGAAACTATCTCTTGATTCCACCGGAAATATAGTGATGATGTCTATGCAATATTGCAGGATGAGTGCGGCATCATAACTTTCCACTTCGTCGTTGCCATCCACATCTGCCGTAATCAAGCGCCATTCCTGCCAGGGTAATGGGGCGAAAACGGGATTGATGCCTACGCTGTACTGTAATACATTTGCTGCATCGAAGGCTGCCACTCCGTCATATTTATCTATATTGCCAAATTCCCAGATGCGGGGATACCGAACAAATACCGTGCCGGTCAATTCTCCGCTTGCAGGTAGATCAAGTACAATTTCATCCACCAGGTCAAGGTCAAAGATCTCATCTTCCATTTCAATCCAGGCAAAATAATTTACCGGAAGCTCATGTTCATCAAAGCTGAGGTTGATCATTTCCAGAGGCTGTCCATACAGTTTGAAGTTGAGTTCTTTCACCGGGTCATTCCAGAATGTTCCCATAAAAAGTGTCTGAAATTCTTCTTCGGGAAATTCTCCCTCCGGGGCCAGTAAGGTTATCCGGCAGCCATCATTATCCGGTTTCGCCGGTAAGGCTGGAAAGTCATAAATACTATCAAATTCATCATAGCTGTTATTTGCCGCTCCGAACCAGCATTTATCCCGGTCTGCAGCCTGAGCCGCTTCCAGTCCCAGCAGGAAATTGAAACCGATTTCTGGTAATGGAATTCCTGTATTGCCTGGGCTATACATTACTGTAATAGGTAAAATTTCATCCAGTAGATTGTAAAGATAGAACGCTTCTCCCGGATTTACTATTTCTATGGGAACAAAGTTCGAATCCCGGTAAGCATATACGTTATGAGATAGAAAACCTGACTCGACCATATAGCGGAAATTGCGCTGCATCATAGCGAAATCAAATTCCAGCCCTTCAACTGATACAGGGCAGGGGTACGGATTAGGCAATAAATTCCAGCCCTGAGAGAGGGCGAACTGCCAGTCCTGTAGCTGATACGTACCCACAGCACTGAACTGAACATCCGCTGGCAATTCCAGCCAGTAGCCAGTTCCGAAACTTATGGTGTCTGCCGGAACATAAACACTATCGGTAAATGTAAATAACCGGGCATCAGTCCCGAACATTTCTTCCACTGTAAATATTGTATCCATCCAGACGCTGCTGAAATTATGCCAGCCGGCCGACAGGTTATCTGCATATTCCTCTGATATAATACCGACTGCGTAACCGGCTGTTGCAATTGCTAATTCCCCGCTCATTGCCGTATAATAAATGCGCGGCTGAGCTCCATATATTGTGAGTGAATCCGGTACGGTAACCATTAATTCTGCTGGCAATGGTGAAGTGATGCTGTCCAGGAGTGTTACTGCGTATTCAGGAGTATAAAGGATCAGAGAATAAAAATCTATCAGTTGCGGAAAAAGGGTTTCGTAATTGATCACAATTTCCTGACCCGCCAGATAAAGCCGGTTACCTGCGGGTAATATCTCAATCTCAGGATTAAGATCACCGGCATAGAGTGTCAGTGATGCAGAACCATTTGCATCCAGGGTTATCTGAGCAGGCTCAGCATCCTGTAGATCATAAATGATATCGTGCGTAATATCGAGCAGATAAAGGCGATAATTTGCCGGATAGTTTTCGGAAATATTGATGTTAAGCAGTTCCATTTCACCCAATTGAGAACGGATTTCCACATCCCAGCTTTTCCAGGCGGATAGGGGATTAAAGTAACTTCTAATGTCACGTTCCGTCCAGATCTCATCCCAGGCAGGATGATAAATCCCGGCATAAAGCTCTTCGCCCTGATAACCGGATATTGCCAGATCATAATATTCATTAAAACTATCGGTTGCATAATAATTCCAGGAGAATCTCACATCATCAGTGTTACCATAACTGTCGCTTATTTCCAGGGCATAAATGGCACGCGGATTCGCCAGTTCATCATCATCTATCATGTATTCCGTACCTGCCAGATTGTTCATACTAAGCTGATAACGATAAAAATAATTGTTTGTTACTTCTGTGTCGGTAAAGAGGAATTCCTGTCCATTGCTGCCGTCACTTAAAAGTTCCGGATGTGTTTCCCAGTCCGCAATCAGCTGATATGTGCTGCTGCCAATACGACGGTAAACATTGAAACCCTGGTTGCCGGATTGCTGAGTTGCTGTCCAGTGCAGATCAACGTAAGCATCTCCACCGAACTCGGCAAAGCCCGTCACGATTGCCGAAGCTGTGGTAGTGGTGTAAATTTCTGAAAAAACCAGGTTTTCATTATAATCCATACTTGCCACCTGGATATAATAGAGCCGGTTTAATTCCAGACCCGTTACCGTATAATAATTTTGCAGCGGACTGGCAAGCATATCAATGTCATCCCGGTCAAACCAGGGAGATATATCGGGATCTATTGTTATAGTATCAATATATACCCGGTAAGAATAGAAATCATAAGCCGGTTGCGGTAACCAGTTCACCTCCAGAGAATTTTCATCAATATCACTAAACCAGACACTGTCAACTGCCACGGGAACAAGTCCGTCATCAAGCTCAAAAGTGGCAGGAATCACCTGCCAGAGGTCTTCTATCCAGCGGTTATACCAGCCCAGTGTCCTTGTATATCGCTCTGAGGTATTCCAGAAACCGCTTGCATCGTCATAACCGTAAAATTCCTTATGCTCTGATGATAATTGTGGATATTGATTAGGCAGTTCATCCATTTCAATGTGCAGAAACGGATCATAAACATCATAAGAATTCCAGTCCTCTATGGCAAAAGTAAGAAAATCACCGCCTACTCCCGGCAGATCAATCTGGTTATTTACCACCAGCACAGTATCTTCACTTACGTAATAAAAAGGATATAATCCGTAATTAACAGCATAATAATCATTCAGGTAACAGGCATTATTATTGCCATAGGTTTCGGGAGGAACCATTAACAGATCTGCCTGATTGATCATATCCAGATGCAGTTCCGAAAGGTCACGTACGGGCAGATTGGGATTGCTGTGCACAACCGAAACCTGGCAATTCGCCAGATTCGCATGCCGGTTCCAGTCGTAACTGTGAACCTGTACGGAAAATTCTCTTACCTGATTTTCTCTGATCATATCTGTTGCCAGGCGGCAGGCGGATATAATGGGGTGTTCACTGTTCCGGGACGGGTCACTGATTGATTTACCATTTGTGTAAGAACCAACTTCCGTCCACGCAACTTCTCTACCTGCTCCACTGATAAAGAGAAACATGGCGTCCCATTGTTCAAGGCATTCAGCGGCTACAGGTACCGTAATGTAATCGTCATTAGGGTGAGGAGCAGATATAATTATGGGATAAGTTGCTGCCGGATTGTAAAGATATAAACCCCAGCTCCAGCCAAAAGCTCCCAGTTCATCATCTTCCGGTTCCGGTGTTCCATTGGTATCCGTAAAACTGTAATCCACATTTTCTCTCAGCATCAAGTAATTTCTGCCGCTGTCAGTATCCAGGAATTCTACTACTTCATAAGGAAACAGGAAACTGTCTATCAATGCCTCCGCCGTTTCCAGTTCTTCATTAATAAAAGCCGTATATACTTCTGACCATTGTAACAGTTCTATTTCATCCGGGATACGAAAATCACCAAAACCTTCTGTCTGCTCTTCCCAGGGGGCATATAAATTGTAGCCTGTCCTGGCAATTCCTTCCGAAACGTGACTAACCCAGTTATCATAAGTGCAGCCTGCCGCCTCTCCGTAAAGAAAGTCGCGCAGACTCGCAGTTTCGCTGGTAACGCCTGACAATTCGATAACGAATATCAGTAACATAAACACAAATATTTTATACTTCATATATATCATTCGATTATGGCATTTCTACCCAGGTTTTCCGCTTCCAGAATGGCCATCTGCACCTGTCGCAGACACTCTTCTGCAGTTAATCCGGCAACGTAAACGCTCCCTCCACAGAGAATTTCCAGCCTTATTCTGGTTTCCTCCTGGTAAAATTCGGTTTCCTTCAGCAAACGTTCGATTCTGTTGATCACAAGTCTCACTCCTTCCGAGGTTGTTAATGGCAAAAGCATCAGGTACTCATTTTCTGCCCAGCGTCCGATCTGATCCTGGGTTCTTAGCAGAGTTCTCAGTTTCGTTCCTGCTTTATTCAGCAGATAATTTCCGAAATCGATACCGTGAATTTTTACTAAAGCCGGAAAATTAGTTAATTTCAATATCACCAGACAGAATCCCCTTTTATCGCGCTCAGCTCTTTCACGTTCATAATAGAGGTAGTCCCGCATCGTATCACGGTTTGGCAATCCGGTAACCTTGTCAAAACGCTGCATCTGTTCACAGCTTTGTTGAGCCTGCAACAGCTGTCTCTGTAAGGTCGCTCCTTTCCGTATCTCAATATCCAGTTCCTTATGCAGTAGCTCGATGGTAGAATCTTTTTCTTCAATTTCTCTCTCACTGGTCTGAGATTGGCTGGTAAATCTTTCGTAAAGCTCCAGGATCCCATCCTCTAATTCCTTGGAAAAAACTCCTTTCTCCAGTACTTCATCGTTAAACTCATTCCTGCGTATAGATTCTATCACATTATAAACAAGCTTTTCCCGTTCTGATTGCAGGTTCTTAAAAAATAAATAAAGCCCTAAATAGATAACCAGAATGAGAATTACAAAACTAAATAAGGTGCGTAATAGTAGATTCATTGAGATCTGTCTGATCTTATCCCGGTCAAAGCTGATTTTGAGCCAGAGATGATTCAGGTTGCTCATTTCATTCAAATGATAGGGTATAACAATTGATTCATAATTGTTAAATACCTGGCTTTCTATGTTTTCATATGCACTTGCCGTTAATTCTTCCATTTCCAGGTTTTCTTCGCCCGAATCAGTATATATCCGGGTACCCTGCTCGTAATATAGTGAAATATCAGAAACCATCATAACCGATCTGGTTACACTGTTAAAATAGTCTCCCAGAAGGTAGTCACTAAATCCTATCGAACGGGTCTTTTCCAGAAAATTCCGGAAATCACTGGCAATGATATAGATCCTTTTTTGAGCAGGATCAATATACCAGGCTGCCTTATAAAGACGTGTATGATCAAATAACAAGCCCACCCGGTCAACTATAACTTTATTTTGATTGCCTGGCGTGTTAATATATTCCTGAAATTCAGGGATACGCTCATTGATGTTATTATCAAGTATATCATCCCGGGTGCAGCTCAAAATATTTCCTTCCCAGTCCGTTATTATCAAAAAGTCAATATCTTTCTCGGCTGACAGTTCCTCAAAATTATCAGGCTTACCGGAAACAGAGATTCTGCGGATTATTGCTGACATGACATTTGACATATCTTTCGCCAGAATTTTTTCATTACTTTCCAGCAACAGATCATAATCTCTGCCTATCTGCTCCACCTGGTGCACTGCATTTAACCGGATCTCGTCCAGTTGTTCCCGTAGATGCACCATTGCCCCGTAAAACACAAAGAAGGTAATTATAATGATCAAAACCAGCATTAACAAATGCAGCGCTGTTTTCTGTTTCCTGTAGGTCATAATCTCTCCTATTTCAGAAGCAATACTTTTCTATTAATACATTGATCTTTCGCTTGCAGTCTCAGATAGTATACCCCGCTTGCCAGAGATTCTTCCGGCTGCCAGATGAAGTTACCCTTTCTCTCATTTACTGCTCTTTCGGCAATCTTTTGTCCTTTCAAATTATAAATACTAATTCTACCGGAATTCTCCTGGCCCAGATCATAACTTATGCTCATTACTGCTCTGCTGCCCATTATCATTGGATTGGGATAAGCGCTCAGGAGAAGATATATTTTCTCTATCTGCTCCGGTTCTGCTGGCGTTTCACCAAATTCTTCCAGAATTTCACTCATAAATGATGCCGCCCCTTCTTCATAACAAAAATATAAGGGAAAACCCAGGATAAAACAATTACCTTCGTAGCTGCTCTTTACGGCACAGGGCATTCCCGCAAAAGCGCTCCCGTCAATGCCGTTAAAAGCATAAACCGACTCATCACCCTCCGGATATACTGCTACATAAGGTAAACGACCATTAAAAGCTGCCGGGATCTTGGCTGCTTCTATTTCCAGGGATGTATATATTTCTGAAGTTGCTCCAACGAATTCCTGTCCTGTCACCAGTACATAATTCTCGCTTCCGGCAAATTGTTCCAGGAACTGCCCGCTCATCTCATCAGTGGTTTTCCAGCCGCTGATCAGAAGATTGCCCCCTGCATATATATAACTGCCCAGTACCCCTTCATTATCCTCAAAATTCTTCTGCGATAGATCCTCATCATGCCAGATGATCGTACTGTAATTACGTACTGTTTCCTGGGTTAAAGCTCCACTTGTATTATAATCGTAACTGGTGAAATCCGCTCCCAGGATACTCGTATAAAATTCATCAACCTGCTCATCAGAAGGATTACCGGGATTTCCGTTACCATCAGCAGTTTCGTCAACGAGCAGAATTCCCTGATCGAGAGGCCAGGATTCAATTTCCACTGCCACGGGGGTTGATGGTTCACTGAACCAGTCTTCGTCAAGCGCTGCGGCAACTTTGTAATAATATGTCTCGCCTATTGTTAAGCCGGTGTCGATATAACTTTCACCTGTTATCAGTTCACCATTTAACTGAATAAAAGGTCCTTCCGGTTCTTCTGAGCGGTATATCACATAACCGGCAACATCCAATTCATTTTCCCAGAGCGGATTCCAGTACAGCGCTACGCCACCTTCATAGGGATATACACCCGCCATTTCCATTCGCCTGTAAGTTACACCGCGATCTAAAAGCCAGCTGTGAGGATCAAACTGAACTTCCTCAACTATGATGTCATTGAGTATTTCGATGGTCAATTCGCCATCTGCACTGCTGTTCACCAGCACGCTGTCGGAATTGCCGTTCTCATATATTACTTTAAATGGAACCCGGCAACTGAAATCAGTTCCTGAACTGCTGCTGGTTTTCACATAAGTCTGAATTCTCGGAATTGCCATATTCGGATTTAAAAACCAGGTATATTCATAACTCGGTACTCCGGAACCATAGATCCACTGACTGAAAAACTGATCGTAGTCTTCTCCGGTCACGTCTTCCACCACTTCCTTGAATTCCGCGGTTACCGTATTGCCGTTCATATAAGTGGCAAAATACTGCTGCAGTATCTCAAAAAAATTCTCATCACCCACGCTCAGACGCAGCATATGCAGCACGGAAGCTGCTTTCTCATATTCCGGGGGTGTGAAATAATTATATAAAGTAGGATTATAAATAGTGTAATTGCCGCCGCCGGCCCAGTTCAGGTAATATCCCTGAATATCACTCTGCACATAATCAAGCATAGCTTCAAAACCATAATGCTCTTCTGTCCAGAGTGCTTCTGAATAAGTGGCAAAACCCTCCGAAAGCCAGACATGCGGAAAATCCAGAAATGCCACGCAGTCTCCAAACCACTGATGTGCCAGTTCATGGGCAAACACCGTCTCATAAGTACCCTGTCCGTTGATCAGGTAATTTGCCAGGGTCACCATCGTCTGATGCTCCATTCCCGCAAATATCGTCATTGGTACGACGCAGTTACCGAATTTCTCAAAGGGGTATTCTCCAAATATTTCCGAAAAATATTCTATCATCCAGGGCATATCAGCAAAATCCGCCTGCGCATTATTCAACTGATTAGGCGGACAGAAATGCTGCACTAAAAGTTCTTCACCACTCGGTAAGGTGCAGCCCTGCTCAAATTCCACAAAATTTGCTCCATGGAAACAGACCAGATATGTTGTCATGGGATTTTCCCCGATCCAGTGCGTGGTATGCGTGCCGTCTCCATTATCTTCAATTCCCGTTCTTATTCCGTTAGCCGCCACCAGCCAGTCATCACGCAGGGTTATATGCAGATCAGTTACTGCCTTATCCCAGGGATGATCATAGCAGGGCCACCAGTAACGGCTGGCATCAGGATCAGAAACCGTGAACACATAAGTCGTGCTCCAGAACATACCTCCGCCATAACCGGGACTGCTCTGCGGATAGCCATGATAAGTAACGCTGGTTGTGAATTCCTCTCCCATTTCGATAAGACCCAGTTGAATAGTCAAAAAACCGCCGGTATGACTGTAAGTAGCCGTTTCATCATTGACCAGCACCTCATCAACCGTCAGCCCGATCAGATTATAGGCTATCGTTGTGATCTCATCAGTAGCTGTTACTTCCGCATTGACCGTTCCGTTAATATAATGCGTTGCTGCATTAACGTTCAGGTAAAGCTCATATTTCGTTACGTCAAAACCATGGGCAGAATCCGCCCGTGCCGGCTCATATCCGTATTCAGAAGTATTATATCTATCCTGCTGCGGATAAGCACATAGTAATAATGGCATAAAAATAATAATAAAAAGACATCCTTTTTTGAACATCTCAGTCTCCAGATGATTTTTTTTACCTATGAGCATTTCTTGTTTCTATTCGTCAAGATAAATACTGTTAAGAAGTGAGAAGGAAATCAGTGAATAGTAAATAGTGAACAGTGAATGGGCAAGGAAATACCGAGCCTCAGCCCGGTTCTGCTATATTAATCACTTACTACTAATATTCATACAATTTTCGGCAGAATATAATGGGAAAAACCTTACGGATGGGCGATAGACCTCCGAAATGTTTGACTTGGCAACACCGGAGCTTTTTATGAGGTGACCATTGCGGAGGTCTGCAACCATCCGCAAGGTCTCACATGAAAAATTATGTCTTTCTTCATACTTTTCTTTTTCCGTGCTGTCCGGGGTTGATAATTTTCTTTTCTTAAAAAATTCCTGCAAATATCTTAAATCCTGTAAATCCTGACCCTATTTGATTAAAACCACCTTCTTTATCTGTCTGTAACCTGCTGCATTAAGCAGGACAAAATACACTCCCGAATTAACCAGTGAACCTGAACTATCCTTCCCATCCCAATACGTCGTCCGATTTCCTTCTCCCATTTTCAATTCGCGTATGAATTGCCCTTTGACATTAAATATCTCAAAATTCATATTTCCGGAAAATTTTTCCCCTTTCCACTCAATCCGTGCTTTTCCATCACGAAGTCTATTTACTATTATTGGATTCGGATAAACATAAAGTTCATTATCGAATGAAATTATTTCTTCACCGGTTGAACTTCCCCAAGGGTATGCACTAAGACCATTCCATTCATAAGCCCCCATATCAATATTACTCCCCAGTATACGAGGATTACCAAGATAATCGTATTCTGGTAATTCTATTCCTTCCGGCAGTTCCAGCGTCCCGGTTCCCAGGCAGGGTGAAATATAATCAAGTGAGTAGGGATAATCTCCGTCACTATCAAAAAATGGTTCACCCTCAAGAACATAACCATACACCAGTCCTGCTGATGAAGCTCCTTGAATATCATTATAACCACCTTCTATCAGACAATGATCTATAAGAAAATCCTGCTCTTCTCCATATACAGCCCTCCTGATTGCTAAATCCGGATATCCTGATATTATTGTATTGAGCATTACTATATCCGACTCATAATAGAAACTCATAAATGACCCGGTATAAGGTGTATTATTATCTGAAAAAGTGCTGTTTATTATATTGATCCTGCTGGGACCGAGGAAAGTAAATCCCAAAACGAAAGTTCCTCCCGGAGGATATTCAGGATGTTCATAATAATTTCCGGTATATTCCATATTTATTATATTGAACCGATCATTGGGATTAAACTCACTTGAATAATACAATCCCCTGAAATTATAGTTGTTTCTCATAATAACATTTGAGAAATTAACAGTATCAGGTTCTGCTTCAGACGCTGATCCCTGCAGCCTTATCCCCAAAATTCGAGATTCATTATCCTCCATTATCACATTATGCAGTGTAATACTCCTTTCACAATAGATCAGGTAATAATTAAATTCTTGAGGATAGAATCCGTCTCCGCAATAGGCAAATCGCACGTTTTCTAACAGGAGATAATCCTGAATTTCGTTGCGGGGATCGAACCTGCAGCACATTTCCGAAGCAAAAGGTTCCTGATAACGCCTGCTGTAGGCATTTTCAAAACTTATATCTCTTACCGCATATCCATGGCTGCTAAAGCGATCAATCAGCATATTATTGTAATCTTCTCCATCAATTATTGTCTCATACATCCCTGCACCTTCCAGAGTTATATACTCCTTTAAATGCAAAGGCAATATCTGCTCATTGGCTCCAGCGCTGTAAGTCCCTGCTGCCAGATGTATTGCGTGGGGATTTCCTGCATCACTATGCGCTCTGATCAGGGCATCTGCAATCGTTCTTAACGGCTCTCCGGGATTTTCACCACTGTTTGTGTCATTGCCGTCGAGAGCCACGTAAAGGTCATTATCCACTTCTGTAATATAGCTGTTTAAGATATTATAATCCATTTCATAATAATAAAATGTAGCTAACTGATCAAAATAACCCAGTATGAAATAAAGATCCGGATGTAATACTGTAAAAGTATCTACAATAACAGTGTAAGTATTGTTATTGCTGTCTCTATTACAGACGTCATTAGCATAAGGCCCGTAATTATTATAAATGCTGCACCGGTTCTTCTCACTGAAAACGACTTCCAGCATGCTGATGGTGGTTATTCCTCCACTATAATACTGAGAGGCTTTATTATAGCATATAGTAGTTCCTTCCAGATACAAACGGCCCAGGACAGCCAGGATTCCTCCACCGTCTGACGCCCGGTTTCTCGTTATGAAACAGTTTATTACCCGTAGATGCGATGATTCCAGTAATAGAATTCCTCCCCCTGCCCTGTGGTTAGGATGCGTGAAATCTCCTGCACCATTGATGAGAGTAAATCCATGAATAGTAGTTCCTTCAGCTTCTTCTGAGCTGACCCTCACGCAACTGCCGTTATCGCTGCCGTCAATAATTGTTTCGTGGATGTAATGACTCTCGCCGGTTGTAAGGTTCAAACTGCCAACTGTAATCATCTTACCTATAAAATTGATATGCTCAAAGTATCTCCCTGGATAAACAAGAACTGTATCCCCATCAGAACTGGCATTGATCCCATCCTGAATCGAAGTATAATCCCCCGTCCCTTCAATATCCACTTCAATGGTTGCACCACTCATCAAATAAAAAAAGATCAACATAACTGGCATGATTATAACTTTCTTCATATCTGTATCCACCTCTTCATTGGGTTAATCAATTTCACTCAATTATCCAACGGGCAAATTATGATTTGCCTGTGTAACCTCAAATGAAAATATAAAAAACTGCTCATAATTCTGTCAATAAAAAGAAGTGAAAAGTGAGAAGGGAGACGTGAGAAGGGAAATCAGTGAACAGTTAATAGTGAACAGTAACAGGAAAACGGAGCGCAGAGTCGAAAAGCTCTTCTGTCATTTTGAAATTATGATGTAGCTTAATCTTTCCAGATTAAGTTTTAAAAGGGATCAAACTGGAAAGTTTGATCTACATTATACCCAAAATACACCTCGCAACCTGATATCATTGGAAGATGCTCTGATCATGATCCTGAATCTCATTGCTGAGCTCTGCTCGCAATGTGTATTTTTGCCTGATGTAGCTTAATCTTTCCAGATTAAGTCTTTAAGAGCGATCAAACTGGAAAGTTTGATCTACATTACACCTGCAATATCCCTCTCAACCTGATATCATTGGAAGATGCTCCGATCATGATCCTGAATTCTCCTGGTTCCACGACCGGTTCCAGATTTTCATCCAGCGCTGACAGCATTTCCTTCGTTACAGTAAACTCAACCTTTCTGCTTTCACCCTTCTTCAGGTGAATACGCTGAAATCCCTTTAATTCCAGCACCGGTCTGGAAAAAGAAGAAAGAACATCTTTGATATATAGCTGCACTACTTCGTCACCATCAAATTCACCGGTATTGGTGATCCGGCAGGAAACAGTATTTTTACAAATATGCAGATCGCTGTATATAAAATTTGTATAACTCAGTCCATAACCGAAAGGAAATAACGGTTTTCCGGTAAGATTCGGATAGTCATCCCCTCTTCCGGTGGGTTTATGATTATAATAAAGAGGCAATTGACTTTCATGAACCGGAAAAGTGATGGGCAATCGTCCGGCAGGGTTATAGTTTCCAAAGAGTATTTCTGCCACGGCATTTCCGCCCTCTTCTCCCGGGTACCAGACATCAAGAATTGCCTGCACATTATTTCGCCAGTTTTCCATGGTAATAGCACTGCCTCCAACCAGTATCACAACCACCGGTTTTCCTGTTTCAGCAATTTTATTTATCAGTTCTTCCTGATTACCCGGCAAGCCAAGTAAAGCCCTGTCCCGGAATTCGCCTTCTTCAATGCCCACAACCACGATGGCAATATCACAGTTTTCAGCAATTTTTACTGCTTCCGTCATTTCCTGCTCATGCTTATGTTCAATTCCCAGATCCCAGATTATTTTCAGTCGCACGTTACCCGTAGTCTCATAAAATTCCAGTTTCAGGTCATATTCTCTATCTTTCTCAAATTCATAAAGTTGAGTTATCTGCTGAAAAGTCTGCTTTTTCCAGTTATCAATGATCAATTCATCATCAACAAATAGCCGGTAACCGTCATCTCCCTTAATTCCGATATGAAAAGAGCCTGTTGCTGAAGGTTTCAATTTACCTGTCCAGCGCACGGAAAAGAAATCAAAATTCACTTTTTCAGGTTCTGGCGAAAACAGTGTCCAGCCAAAATCTATTTTGTCATCAATTCTAACTAAAACCGGTTCACCTTCCAGGCTGATATTATTGAAATATTCCCCCTGTAAATTGAGCAGGTTTGCACCGGGAATTGTCACCATATTGTTAATCACGCGCGAGCAGCCTCGGGCATATTGCACGGTTTTTCCGGTTCTGCTTTTTATTCCATCCAGAATGCTCACGGCATTATCGCCGGGTCCGGAATAACCGCCAAGCCTTGCTTCAGCGGCATCGGCACCAATTACGGCAATCGAAGTTATCTCTTTTTTTAAAGGTAAAATATTATTTTCATTCTTAAGAAGCACGCTGGCTTCGCAGGCTGCTTTCCTTGCCAGCTTTCGATGGGTTTCGCAGGCATTATATTTTCCTGCCGTCGCCGGATCGGTATAAGGTTCTTCAAATAAACCCAGCTCAAACTTAACTCTTAAAACCCTTCTTACGGCATTATCAATTATTTCCTGATCGATCATGCCTTCTTCGAATGCCTTAAAGAATAAAGGATAATGTTCATAAGAAGTCTGGAATATCACATCCAGTCCTCCCTGGAAGGCTTCCCGGGTGGACTTTGCAAAACCTGAGGCTATATTATGCAATACATCTTCTCCGCCAATTGCACCCGCATCTGTGATCACAAATCCCTGAAAAGCCCAGTCTTTTTTCAGTTTCTCATTTAAAAGCCAGCTATTAGCCGTACAGGGTCTGCCATTCAGCGAATTATAAGCCGTCATAATTGAACGCGAACCAGCATTCATTATGCAGGCTTTAAAAGCCGGAAAATAGATTTCCTCCAATAACCGTTCACTGAAATGAATGGGATAACTGTCCCTGCCTCCGTCTCCCACATTTGCCACAAAATGCTTGGGAGTGGTGATCACGCCCATCTTTTCAAAACTTTCCACAAAAGCCAGTGCCATCTGCGTTGTCAAAAAAGGATCTTCGCCATAAGTTTCTTCCGTTCTGCCCCAGCGCACGTCACGGGCAATATTGACTACGGGAGATAATACCTGCCGGATGCCCCGGCTTTTTGTCTCAATGGCAATTGCCGTAGAAATTTCCTGCATCAGCTCAATATTCCAGGATGCAGCTATACCAATCGCCTGCGGAAAAACGGTCGCACCTTTACGGATCAAACCATGCAGCGCTTCATCAAAGGGAATTATGGGGATCCCCAGTCTTGTTTCTTCCACAAAGAATTTCTGGATTTCATTTATGGCGATTGCCGTCTCTTCCGCCGGATAACTTTCCGAATAATCCAGAAGCTGTTCCGCCTGGTAAGTAGAGTTCCCTTTCGTATGCACCTGTAAACCAAATATCCCCTGCCTGAATTTCTCTTTACCCTCAGAAAGATCCCCCGGTATCATATATAACTGCCAAAATTTCTCTTCCGGAGTCATTCTGGATAAAAGATCTGCTACCCTCTCATCCACTGATAGGTTTCTGTCTTTATATCTTTTCATTTCTCTATTCTCACAGTTTCCCAATTCCCCTGTTCATTCCTATAGCTCACGACGTTCGCTCTGGTGAACGTCCACTCTTCCAGGATCTCGTATTTCGTCTCACGACTAACATAGGAAGCGGTTAAAATATTTTATAACTAAATCCCAGATGATAGCCAAACTTGAACGTATCACGCTTATAAGATGCGGCACTTTGTTCCGAATAACCACCTCGATTCATCTGGTTTGATAAGCTTACACTCAGTGTTGCATTGAACCTTGGAGAAATATAATAACTACAGGAAGAGTAAACATATATATATTGATATTCATAGTTTATATCATATTCAATGCGTTCATCCTCATCCGCTTCCAGGCCGTCTCCTTCATCCTTCACATATATATAATCTAAACCAGTGCGTAACCTGGTGCGTGTATCAGGATACCAGTTGAAAGCCAGATACATTTCCATACGTTTGCCCTCCAGATCATATTCCATAACATCACTGGTCACATCACGTAATATAATTTCTTCTTTGGAATAATCATACCGGTAATCTTTGTAACAGAATCCCAGCTCAGAGTTGAAGTCCAGTTGCCAGTTTTTTCCCAGGTTCCGGGCATAACGGAACCTGACGGCTGAGCCGGTAGTCTGATCTTTTTCGGTACGGTCAGTATAGACTTTTCTATCCAGAGAGCTCCCATCAGTATAATCATATTTGCTTTCACTGTCAGAATCAAACTTGTAATAATCCAGGTAAGCAAGCGGATATACTTCCCAGCCACTATAACGATCATACATTCCTGTATATCTGTTTATATCCTGTATCACCAGAATTGCTTCCATATCATGCTCTTTCAGCAGACCTGCTTCAACCAGCAGCGCGAAAATTCTCCTTGTTTCTTCTTTCTGCTGCAGACGGCTGTCAAATAGATGCAGTTGATCCAGGGATACAAGCAGGTCTGCCAGCCTGGTCACTTCCTCTATTTCAACAACTCGGCATAATAATCCTTCTGACTCCAGTTCATCCAGAAAATATATAGCATCTCTGGCTTTCGATACGTTCTCGACCCTGCCATAGCCGGAACCCAGCTCAGCATTTAATATATAAGTATTCTTATCCGTTTCGCTATCATACGATGTATCATTCAAAAGGCTTTCATTATTACTGAAATAACCTCTCCAGTCTCCGGCAAACCGGCTGTGGGCAAACCAGTTCCCCAGAATATAAGGCACAAATTCACCACTAAAAGAAAAAGCAGGCTCCAGGTGAAAATTATCATAATATTCTTCCGGATTTTCATCATAATTATGTCTTCTCCAGTCAGATGCCCCAGCCAGAGAACTTTCCCATAACAGGTAACATCGCCTGGTATAGCGCTCCTCGCTGAAAGTAACATTCAAGTCAGTAGTGTGGCTTTTATCCAAAGTACTGTCTCTCTTCGTCTGATTACCGCTTCCTTTGAATGATAGGTCCAGATTTCGCTCAATATGAGCAGGGGTCTGATAACTATTTAGATCATAAGATACCCCGTAAACAGTTATGGCATAAACTAATAGTGCCATTATGAACATAACACGAATTGTCCCTGACATTTTTTCCTCCTAAAAAGTTAATATAAAGATACAAAATCCCAGCAAATATTGAACTAGACAGCCCCCTTAATTATGAACGAAGAGTGTTGTTAACTGATTATTTGTCAAATATTTTTTGCTGTTAATTGCGATTTGTGAAAAATGAGTTTTAAACTGATAGCGGGTGAGGGGATTTCATCTTTCATTTATAATCTTTTATCTTTAATTGAGTTATCTCATCTTCCCCCTTCTCACATTTTCGCAATTTCGTCTTCCGTTTCCCAAAAATATAGGACCAATAGGACTTATATGCCTTATATGGAAAAGCCGAACTGGTACTCGGCGCACCGTATTTCTGTCCATTCACTGTTCACTATTCACTGAATTCCCTTCTCACCGCAGCCGAAGGCTGCTTACTTTCACCGTCCACACATGCTCACATGGTGGTTCATTCCTCAGTTCTTCCGGCAGAAAAATGACACATCCAACGGTTTCTGTTTTTTCCCATTCCAGCGGTTTGTCATAACCGAGCAGAGTCACCTCTGCTTTTTCTGCGGGACAATGGGAATCTATCCTGATCGTTGCCGGCATAGTATTCTCATCACTTTCGCATAAATAAAAGAAATAGGCATTACCATTTTCCTGCTGCGTCATGCAGATATTATTTTCTTTATAAGGCGCCAGAACCTTACTGTTATAAATGCCTTCACTGTTAACATTCATCCAGTTCGCTATGCCTGCCAGTCTTTCATAAGCAACGGGAGCCCAGTCTCCTTCGGGAGAGGGTCCAATATTTAAAAGCAGGTTTCCACCCTTGGAAACAACGTTCACCAGCAGCTTCACCAGTTCTTCGGTAGTTTTATATTGATGTCTCCGGTTATATGACCAGCCTGCTGCCAGCGGAACGCAGGCTTCCCAGGGAACGAGTAATGCTTCTTCCGGTACTTTATTTTCAGGGGTCAGGTAGTTCTCATATTCGCCTTCCACCCATCTATCAACGATGATCAGATCCTTTTGATGTGATCTTGCCATTTTTGCCAGTGCAGGCATATCTATATCCTGGTCATAATCTTTGGTAATTGCCCAGTCCTTAAATTCTTCAGGAGTATTGTCCCGTGGCCGCACCCAGGCGCCATCCAGCCAGAGAATATCAATTTTCCCGTAACTGGTCATCAGCTCTTCAATCTGGTCATAAGTGTATCTTTTATAATTATCCCATTTTTCCGGATGCTTTTTCGGATCATAATTCACGTGCCTTGGTCCCTTGGGATAAAATGACCACCAGTAATCCTCACAATGCCAGTCCGGCTTGGAAAAATATGCCCCGATCCTGAAATTCTCCTGTCTGAAAGCATTAAATATTTCTTTAGTAACATCCGCCTTGGGATCCTTGGAGTATGGACATTTCCAGGAAGTGATCTTGTAATCCGTTGTTTTAGTGTCAAACATACAGAACCCGTCGTGATGCTTCGTGGTAAATACCACATATTTCATCCCGGCATCCTTCGCGGCAGCTACCCATTTCTGCGGATCAAAATCATAAGGATTAAAGGTTCTCTGCAGATTTTCGTAATCTTCCACGTAATCAGGATAATTCTCATATCGTCCCAGATCACGCCCGATCCATTCTTCCGAACACAGTGTCCAGGATTCCATCACACCCCACTGCGAATAAGGTCCCCAGTGCATCATCAACCCGAATTTCAAATCCTGCCACTCACCGATCCTCTTATTCAGGTTATCATCTTTGGGTTTGTGATATTCTTTGGTATAACAAAGCCCCATAATGGCAAATGATAAAAATAAAATTAATATCCAGATTTTCATAATACAATTCCTTCTTTAATAATATATCTCAATGCGAAACTAATGCTGCTTTTGTAAAGAATTTTTTGTAAAAACAGGCATCTATAGGGATGAGACTGTTCGATTTCATGCTACACTCTCAAACAACTTAGCTTTCAAGAAGTCGAGGATATGAACCGAATTTATGTTATCCTGACAAATTTTTGTTATATCTATATCAGTAATAAATCCTTTTCTCAGATGTTTTTG
>JAIPGO010000059.1 GCA_021736135.1 Candidatus Cloacimonadota bacterium | reverse complement strand
TTATCAACCACGGACGTCACAGACAGCACGGACAAATTTAAGAAGAAGAGAGGATTATTTTAGTAGAGTAGTTATATATCTTATTCTTGTCCGAGTGGTCAGTGGTTTAAAAGAAATTGAAGATTATCAACCACGGACGGTGCGAAAAACGCGAAAAGAAGAAATGAAGCTGATTTGAGGGCGAGACATTGTGGATAGTATTTTCTTTTTAGCAGAATAATTAAATATGGTGTAAAAAAAGGGCGAATAATGATTCACCCCTACGCGGGGGAAGGGATTGGGCAAATAGATGGGTGAGAAAGAGGATTTAATAAATATTCTGCCAAAAAATGTAAGAATACTTTGTTTTAGTGACTAATATAAAGAACCAAGCTGGGGTCTGGCGTTCCGGGATTTCGGTTTACCGATCAAATCAGACCAGTGAGGGTCTGGGCACGTACACAGGGCTTTCAAGCCTGATTAATTTCGACTCACGACTCACTTCTCACGATTTATTATGAATGGAACAAATAATGCTTCTATGCGATAAAAGGTTTTATTATCAAAATGATAATTGTGATGTATGCTTTAGAAACTTAACAGGAGCTTGTTATGAAGAAGACAATTTTATTGGTGATATTTATTGCTATCGGTTTGTGCGTTTTTGCTGATACTGAAATTGAGGGTGGTGAAGTAAGTGGTTTCTGGCTTATCTCGGGGTCACCATATAACATTAATGGAGATATCTATGTTCTTGATAATGAGAGTCTTACAATTCAGCCAGGAGTGGAGATCATTTTTAGTGATAATTATAGTTTGAGTATTTCAGGGCAATTACTGGCAGTGGGAACAATAGTAGATACCATACTCTGGACTGTTGCTGATACTACCGGGTTCAGTAATACAAATTCGAGTGCCGGTGGCTGGGGTGGTCTACTATTTGACTCTCTCTGTGATGAAAATCCGGCATCTTTGTTATCATACAATCGGCTGGAATATGGCAAAAAAGTGGGTGAAACAGAGCTTGAGATTACAGGGGGTGCAATCTGCGTAGACAATTGCAGTACCGTAGTGATCTCTAATAATATGTTTCATCATAATAAAGCGGTTTGGGGTGGAGCAATTGGCTGTATCAATGAAGCCAGTCCATCAATCGAATTTAACGTTATGCAATATAACGAAACTTATGGTATTGGCTCATATAATGGTTGTGCAGGAGGCGTTTTTTGTTACACAACTTCCAGTCCCATAATAGAAGGGAACATAATACGCAATAATCATTCAGCAAATAATGGTGGCGGGATCAGCGCGTTTAATAGTTCTGCCCCGCAGATCATTGATAATATCATCACAGGCAACGTTTCTTTTGAAGGTGGAGCAATAATATTTGGTACAAACGGCAGTGGAACTGTAACGGGAAACACTATTACGGGAAATACAACGTCGTTTGATGGGGGAGCTATCAGTTTTTCGGGAGCCTATAACTGTATAATTAATGATAACTATATTGCCGGTAACAGCAGTAATTATTTTGGCGGGGGACTGGCATTTTTCAAGTCTGGTAACATTTCGGTAACGAATAATGTAATAGAATATAATTCAGCTCGTCTGGGTGGCGGAATAAGTGATACTGAAGAATACAATGGCAATATATTTTTATCAGGGAACAGCATCAGATATAATGAAGCATTGATTTATGGCGGCGGGATATCATGGTTTTGCAATGGACTTGCATTTGATGAAATCAGCCTTAACAGCATTTATGAAAATGATGGTCGAATAGCCAATGACCTATACTATTACTCACCTGTTGAGACCGTTCATCTGGATACATTTACCGTGATGATACCAACGCAAGTGCATGCATATCCGGCAGATGTATTGGATTTTGACATTCAGAATTGTAAATTTGAGCAAGTGGAAGCAGATCTTTACGTATCACCGGATGGAGATAATGCCAATAGTGGATTAAGTCCAGCAGAACCTATGCAAACCATAGAGCGGGCTGAGGTTGTCCTGCTTCCGGGAGAAAGTGAATATACAATATATTTAGCAGAGGGAACTTACAGTTTTTCCGCTAATGGAGAGAAATTTCCGGTTACCGGATTGGAAAACGTATCATTTTGCGGGGCAGGAGCTGAAGCAACGATTCTGGATGCGGAAAACAGTAGTGTGCAGTTCTATTTTAATGGTATTGAATCCGGCAAAATCAGTAATCTGAAAGTAATTAACGGTAATCCTGAATTTCTGCCATATTGGGATATCTTTAGCGGAGCTATTGATATACGCAGCAGTAACGTGAGTCTGAGTGACCTGGAGATTTCTAATAATTACGGGGGTTATTATGGTGGTGGTGTGTGCGTTAGGGATAACTCGTTTTGTGAAATGGAAAACTTAAAGATAATGAATAATGAGGCAGATTATCTTGGTGGCGGGATTAGCTGTATAGCCGAATCACGCGTGGTAATAAATAAATGCGAGATCAGTGGTAATGAAGTCACCTATTCTAATCAGCCAATGGGAGGTGCGGTCTGCTGCTTTGACAGCTCAGAAGCAATTATAACTAATTCCACGCTGGTGGATAATGTTTCAGAAAATGGTGGTGGCGTATTTTGTGATGATAACTCGACTTTTACGATGATCAATTCCATTTGCCGCAATAATGCCGGAAACGAGATTTATACTCAGCAGGAAAGTGGATTTGATCATCCCATAACGATTGCTTATACAAATATTCAGGATGGAGCTGCTGGAATTGAAGCACCTAATGGTGGCGAGTGCAACTGGCTGGAGGGAAATATCGATTCCGAACCAGGTTTTATTGATCCGGAAATTGGTGACTATAATCTGACAGAAAACTCGTTCTGTATTGATCAGGGAACCGATTGGTTTGAATGGAATGAAGAAGTGCTGGTTGATTTGGCAGAAGATGAATATTATGGGGCAGCACCAGATATGGGTTGTTATGAGTTTTTGCCGGTTGATGTCAAGGAAAATGATGTAACTCCTTTATTTTCAACAATAAGCAATTATCCCAATCCTTTCAATCCTGAGACTGTTGTGTCATTTTATCTGGCTGAGGAAAGTGTAGTGGAATTGATTGTGGTTAACGTGAAGGGCCAACGGGTGAAGAGCTTGATAAAGAGTGAACGCAATGAACAGGGTGAACATAGTGTTGTGTGGCGAGGTGAAGATGACCGGGGAAAGATTGTAGGTTCCGGGGTGTATTTTATTCGGCTGAAGGTTGCTGGGGAAAGCAGTTTGCTGCGTAAATGCGTTTTAATGAAATGATAATCAGTGCAATAAACTGGCTAAAGTGATAATATAGTAACATAGGACTTATAGGTCGTATGGGACTTATAAAAAAGACACCGGAGCTTGGCATTCCCGTAGTTCGGTTCACCAATCGTATCAGACCAGGGATGGTCTGTGTACGTACACAGGGCTTCCAGCCCTGATTATTTTCCGAGACACGACACATGTTTCCCGCTTCCCGGTGTCGGCTTTCGAATCACGAATTACGAGTCTCGAATCACGTTATTAAGCATCAAATAAAAAAACCTTGAATAAAAAGTGGGTTCTTTGTATTCTGCACCAAAACAATAAAAACAATAAGGAGCGTGACTTATGAAGAAACAGATGCTTTTGGGTGATGAAGCTCTGGCTCAGGGTGCAGTTGACGCGGGGTGTTCGGGAGTATTTGCTTATCCGGGGACGCCTTCGACTGAAATCATGGAATATGTTCAAAAATGTCCGGAAGCAATTGAGCGCAATATTCACCGGACGTGGGCGTCTAATGAGAAGACGGCAGTGGAAGCAGCAGTGGGGATGTCATATACCGGCAAACGCACGATGAGCTGCATGAAACATGTAGGCTTGAACGTGGCAGCAGATCCTTTTATGAATTCGGCATTTGTGGGTGCTAATGGCGGGCATATCGTAACCGTGGCGGATGATCCGGGTATGCATTCTTCGCAGAATGAGCAGGACAGCCGGTTTTATGCAAAGTTTGCTATGATCCCGTGTCTGGAGCCTTCAAATCAGCAGGAATGTTATGATATGGCATTTCATGCATATGAGCTTTCGGAAAAGTTTCATTTACCGGTTATGATGCGTCTGGAAACGCGGTTATCACATTCACGCAGTGGAGTTGAACGTCGTGAAATGTTACCTGAGAATGAATTGAAGCTGCCGGAAGACCGTAATCAATTTATGCTGCTGCCGGCATTTGCCAGAAGGAAATATAAACACTTGATAGCCATTCAGCCGGAACTGGAAGCTGCAGCGGAAAATTCACCTTTCAACTGGGTGGAAGACGGAAAAGATAAAAGCCTGGGCATTATCGCCTGCGGACTTGCTTATAATTATGTGAAAGAAGTGACTACCCGTTATAAATGTGATTATCCGATCCTGAAAATGAGTCAGTATCCTTTACCTGTGGGAATGATAAAGAAGTTTATGGACAGCTGCGATTATATATTAGTAGTGGAAGAAGGACAGCCCTTGGTAGAAGAAATGCTGAAAGGAGCCATTCCGCGTGACAACAGGATTAAGGGACGTTTAGACGGCACTTTTACCCGTGATGGTGAAATGAATCCTAATAAAGTGGCAGTTGCTCTGGGCAAGGAAAAATCCACTGAGATCATTATTCCTGATGTTGTAGCAGGCAGACCCCCTGCACTTTGCGTGGGATGTCCGCATATAGATAGTTACAAGGCCTTGAATGAAGTATTAAAATCATTTGTAGAAGACGGGCAGCGGCATGTGTTCAGTGATATCGGCTGTTATACTTTAGGATTTTTACCACCATATAATGCCATTAATACCTGTCTGGATATGGGAGCATCAATTACAATGGCGAAGGGCGCTTCAGATGCGGGATTATTTCCAACAATTGCCGTGATCGGTGACAGCACATTTTCGCATTCGGGAATGACGGGTCTCTTAGATTGCATATATGATAAAACTAATCTGGTCATAATCATACTGGATAATTCAACAACTGGGATGACGGGAGGACAGGATTATACCGGATTTGGGAAACTGGAAGCGATTTGTATCGGATTAGGTGTGGAAAAAGAGCATATTCGTGTGATAACGCCGCTTTCCCGTCATTTCGAGGAAAACGTGGCTATCATGAAAGAAGAGATAGAATATAATGGCGTTTCGGTGATCATCCCGCGGAGGGAATGCGTGCAGACTATGACGCGTAGGATGCGTTCTCTGAAAAAGCAGGAGGCGAAATAATGAAACAGGATATAATACTGGCAGGAGTAGGCGGTCAAGGCATATTGACCATCGCAGCGATCATCGGTCAGGCGGCTATAGATAACGGTTTGAATATGAAACAGGCGGAAGTGCACGGCATGAGCCAGCGCGGGGGAGACGTGCAGAGCCATCTGCGTATTTCGGATATGGACATTCATTCGGATCTTATCGCTGAAGGTGATTGTGATATGATCTTATCAGTAGAGCCAATGGAAGCTTTGCGCTATAAACCATATCTTTCAGTTGAAGGATGGCTGATAACCAATAAGAAACCCTTTATTAATATTCCGAACTACCCGGACATGGAAGCGCTGGAGAATGAGATCAGATCATTACCCCGGCAGGTTTTGCTGGATGCGGATCAGATTGCCAAAGATCTGGGAAATGTCCGTGCTATGAACATCGTGATGCTGGGAGCTGCTTCCAAATATCTGAAAATACCTTATGAATCATTTGAAGTGGCCCTGGAAAAAGTTTTTGGACGCAAAGGTGCTGCCGTTGTGGAAATGAATATTAATGCTCTGGCAGCGGGGAAGGCGTTTAGTGAGAAGTGAGACGTGAGAAGACGTGATCTGTGTGAGTATCGGATTTCGATTTATGACTAACGATTAACGAAATATGCCCCGCCTGGCGGCGGGGTTTTTTATGGGAGGCATGATGAAAAAAGAGGAATTATTGCAGAAATTTGAGGTGATGCAGGAAGTGATGCTGGCGACGAGTGACGGGAAGAGAGTTTATGTGCGACCCGTGATGCTGGTTTATCATCTGGAACGTTTTTTTATTGCTACCGGTACTGCTGATGACAAGTGTGCTCAGTTGCGAAAACTGCCGATGGCGGAAGTATGTTATTATATGAATACGGAAGAGAAGGGCTGTTACATCCGAATTAACGGTAGAGTGGAATTTGTTACGGAGCTGGGATTACGGGGTGAATTAATGGAGATCGCCTCTTTTATCAAGCATTACTGGACTGATCCGGCGGATGAGGGCTATGCTTTGCTGGAGATCATTCCCGACTGGTTCGCCTTTATGGATAATAACTCGAATGTGGAGGTAAGAGTCGTGAATCGTGAGTCGTGAGTCGAAAACAGAGACCCGAAATCCGAGACTCGTTACTTGTGATTCATGATATGGAGTAAATTCCCATGTCAATTTGTAGAAAACACAGTTTTCTCCAATTCTTCCTCAACGACTTACAACTTACGATTCACGTCTTCTCATCATTTACCATTCACTTTTTCCGTGGCTATGATCAGTTTCTGGAAACCGGCAAGTCTGGTGGAGTCCATCACTTTGATTACAGTTCCATAATCTATAGTACGGTCGGCTTTTAAGGTAATGGCATTCTCGGTGCTGGTGGAATCAATGAGCGAGCTGAGTTTCATTTGCAGATCGGCGAGTTCAACAGGTGCGTTATTAAGATTGATCACACCTTGAGCAGTAACCGTGATAGTGTTTTCTTCCTTAAGATTACTATCACCTGATTGTGAAGAGGGCAGGTCGAGTTTCATACCAGGCTGTTCCACAAAGCGGGTGGTGAGCATAAAAAATATAAGCAGCAGCAGAACAACATCGATCAGGGAAGTGATATTAATAATTGCAGAGCTGCTTTTTCTGTATTCGGAATTCAGGTTCATCAGGCAGCCAGCTTGAATTTTCTTACTTTACGGATCAATTCATTACACAGGTTTTCCATATCGAGAATAAGGTCATGGGCACGACGTGAAAAATAATTGTAAAGCACAAGAGTCGGGATCCCGATCGATAAACCAAAAGCAGTAGAAACGAGAGCTTCTGATATTCCGGAAGACAGAGAAGCGGCATCGCCAACTCCCATTTGAGAAATAGTGGCAAAGACATCAATCATACCGAACACCGTTCCCAGAAGACCGAGGATGGGTGCAATGGCTGCCACTGTTTCCAAAATGCCTAATCCACGTTCCAGAAAGCGAATTTCCTGTCGGCCCTGATCTGAGACGTCTTCCTTGATATCGTCAACAGGTTGCCTGGCATTTTCCAGAATTATAGAAACAAGTTGTGAAAGAGGAGCCTTGTAATTAGAAGTGACATTCAGTGCCAGTGGGATATCTTCCGGATGAGAGAGATTTTTGATAACGGAAATAATCTCCGGGTTAAGCAGTTTACTTTTTCGCAGGACGATGAATTTTTCAATAATGATGGCAAGCGCCAGAACGGAGCAGATAGCCAGGGGAACCATAACGATCCCGCCCGAGACAAGGACTGATAATATTTTATCCATATAAAATCCTTTATATTAATTTTTTAAGATAGAAAAAGAGAATTTAGCCGTGACTATGAGTTTATCTTCCGGAAAATCACGGGGAAGCGGATCAAAAGCAGAAGAATTCTGTACAGCATTAACGCTGGATTGTTCCAATGAATAATGGGCGTCGCTTTGCAGGATTTCCAGTTTATTCACAATCCCGTCAGGTGAAACGATGAATCTTACTAAAATATCTCCACTGATAGCTCCCAGATTCGTAAAGGCATAAGGCAAAATCATATTGCTGCGAATACGCCGCTGCATGGTGAGCAGGTAGGGTGCAAAATCCCAGTTATAAGTATTAAAACTGAAGCCTCCAAAATCTTTTACGGAAGAATCGATATTATTAAAGGCAGGCTCTTGATAAGCAGATTCTTTCAGTTTTTGCTGCTGTATTTTTAAAGCTGCCAGGAAACTGTTTTCAGCAATACTTTCTGACTCAGAAGTCTTATCCTGAGGCTGCTCATCAATGTTTTCAGGAAAGTAATTTTGGGGATAATTTTTCACCTCAGCTAGACCTTCAGAAAAAGGAAGATCATCCGGCTTTGAGTCATTCAGGTTTAAATCTTTTGCTTTGGTGCTTTGATCTGAGGCAAGTTCAGTTTCCGCAGTTGGTAACTCATCAGCAATACCGGGAGGTGTATCCACGAGTTCAAAAGTCATACGGTCATATTGGGGAGCAGGGGGAGCGGGGGTTAAGGGCAGTTCTGCCCGGGGAAATATTTCCGGTAACCAGTAGAAACTGATGAAAAACAGGATATGCAGCAGCAGCGAGAGCAAGATTGCTGTCAGCCTGATTTTATCAGAATTCCTGAGTTTACCATAAATTTCCATTTAACCCCCAATCATATAAGACAGAGTAAAATTATATCTCTGCATAAAAAATAACGAATAAACTAGAAGAAGTTGCAATCAAATTCTGTCCACAGATAAATTACAGTTTAATAAAAAACGGGCATCTCCAGTAATTTTATGCCAGATATGAGTTAATTTATTAATGAGTGAGTAATATATCATAATTTTATTCTGATTCCTAATAAAAGAAAGAGAAGCATTGCCTCCGGTAAGGTACTCCGCAACCGGAGGAATAGGTAAGCTACATGCCCCTCCGCCCCATTCCGCCGCAGCCGGAATAAGGTGGAGGGAGGGAAGATAAACACCTCAATCCGCAGGTGGCACTACGTTACACCGGAGGCTATACACCTTGATCCCCTTTTGGGATTTTAATTTCTATAGTTAAAGACGAATATTCGAAAAAAAAACGGGGAGATGCCATGTTTAAAGGTAAAAGAATGGACAGGGAAAAGTAAAGATTGATAATTTGATTATGAAATCTTTGATAAGGAAAGATTGATGAAGCATAGATATTTGTTTGTTATGATTATTGTCATAATAATAGGATTAACAGTGCCTTTATGGTGCCGCACTACCGGTAAGAAGCTGTCACGTAAGGGGTATAATGTGCTCCTGCTGCATTCTTATAATTCCACTTATATCTGGAGTGAGAAAGTAACCGCAGGATTACAGGAATATCTGGAAGATAACAGTGAAATAAAGGTAAATCTGTATCCTGAGTATCTAGATGCCAAGCGCTATCCCGGTGATGATTTTATGGAAAAGATGTATATGATAATCGAGGAGAAATATCGGGATATTTCAAACTTTAACGTAATCGTGGCTTCAGACAATCAAGCCTTAACCTTTATGATGCGCTACGGTGAAAGTATATTTCCCGATGTTCCGGTTGTTTTTTGTGGCATCAATTATCTGGAGCATTTTGATCTGTCAGCCTATCCGAATTATACTGGTGTTGTGGAGATGATTCGACCTGACCTGACCATTGAACATATCAGGAATCTTCAACCGGAAGTTAAGAAGTTATACCTGGTGAGTGACTGTAATACCAAAACTGGAATAGCAGCGATTCAGCAGACGCGGAAACTTATTACTGGTCACGAGCAGGAACTGGAAATATTCTATCCCGTCAATATATCAATGAACGAACTTGAGGAGAAACTGGCAGATCTTACTGACGAATATGCCGCATTACTGCTCATTTTCAACATTGATCGCGACGGTAATTTTTTTGATGTGGAAGAAGCAGCCGAACTTATTACCCAGGCTTCGAGTGTTCCCGTGTATGCTTGCTGGGATTTTTATCTTAAAAAAGGCGTAATTGGGGGAGCAATGACCTCCGGTTATGATCAGGGGAGTATTGCAGGAAGGTATGTGCTGGATATACTGGGAGGTGCTCATCCCGAAGAACTGGCTATTACCTGGGATTCACCGGTTCGTAATATCTTTGACATGGAAATAATTGAAAAATTTGATTTAAAGCCTTCCAGGTTAAAGGGAACATTGGAATATATCAATAATCGCCAGAATTATTTCCAGGAAAACTGGCGCTGGCTATTGATATTTTTATTGATAATAACTGCCATGGCATATTATATCTTCATACTTTTATCCACTCAAAGGAATCTGGAAGCAAGCCGGCAGGATTTACACAAAAAGGACGTGGAATGGGCACGTCTGGCGGATTCACTGCCAGGGCTGGTTTTCAGGATAAGTCTGGAAGGTAGATTTACCTATATTAACTCGAATTTTTATGACCTGTTGCTGAAATCCCCGGAAGAGATAATTGGCAGGAAGATCAATGAATTGAATTTAGGGGAACGTATAACCAGGATAAACGAGTCAGCTCTGGAACGGGCAATCGCAAGCAGAGAAGCACAGAAAGTTGAATTCAGCTATAAAGCAGGAGATAAGCAGTATGCCTTTGAAACCAATATTCAGCCGGAATTTGATGAAAAGGGCGAGTTGATCTCACTATTAGGCATTGTTTATGATCTTTCGGAACGTTACCGGTCTGAGATGAAACTAAAAGAAAGCGAGAAAAAGGCAACAGAAGCACGGAAAATTGCCCACCTGGGATACTGGGAACTTGATCTGGTTAAGAATCGGATGATGTGGTCGACTGAGATCAGTGAGATACTAGGGATTGCTCATGAACCTGAAAACCAGTCACTTAAGGTGTTAGTTAACAGCCTGGGTGCTGATCAGGAAGAAGTAAAAAGCGTAATTCGCCAGCGGGTCAGAACGGGAGAACTGCATTTTGATATAACTCATAAAGTTGAGAATGTGAAAAACATCAGCAAATGGATAAGTGAACGTGGTGAAATTATTACGGACAGTAATAATGAAGCTATATATATTTACGGGACAGTTCAGGATATTACCAGTGAAAAGATAGCGGAACAGCAGATTAGATCAAGCGAGGCAAAATTTCGGGCAATATTCAATAATGCGCCTATGGGGATTTCCCTGATCGATAAAGAGCTGAATTTTATTTATTTTAATCCCTCACTAGTGACGATGAGTGGTTACAAGAATACGGAGCTGGAAAAAAAGAAGATAACAGAAATTGTCTCAGAAACTGATAGAGCAGAAATTAAAGAGAATTATGAAAGACTCTTTCAGGGTATAAGTAACAGTTTTTCCATGCGCAAACGTCTGGTGACAAAAGCTGGCTTCACTCTTTGGACATTAACCACGGTTACTTCATTAAATTCTGAGGAGGATGATGAACCTTATGCCTTGACCATGGAAATCGATATCAATGAACGGGTTTTGGCTGAGCAACTTGTGGCTGAGAGTCAGCAGTTGTTGAAGGAAGCACAGAAGATCGCGCGATTTGGCTACTGGCGCTACGAGCCCTGGAGTAATGAAGTCATTAGTTCGGATGAAATGATGCGGATACTTGGATATGATGAATGGCTGGACAACAGATTACGACTCGAAGAATTCATCTCCTATTTCTCAGTCAGAGACCGTCAGGTATTTCGAAAACGGCTGGAGGACTGCCTTGATAAGAGAGTAACCAGTGAACTGGCAGTGGAATTGAAAAGCAGACGACAGGAAAGTTTGCAGGCAAATATCCGGATGGTGACCCAGGAAACGAATGATAGTCCGTTACTGGTGCTGGGAACGTTTATAGATATAACGTTGATGAAATCCATAGAATCACGCTTAAGGCAGAGTGAAGCAAGATTCCGTTTGTTCTTTGAAAATTCACCTCTGGGTGTGATCATCCTTGATGCTAAAGAACGGGTTAATTTAGTGAATCCGGCAACTGAGAAACTATTTAACATGAATCGCAGCCGGATGCGTAATATGGCAGTTATACACTTATTCCATGAAGGAGAAAGCGAAAAGTTTTATGCTGACTTGAAAAGCATAAAGGAAGGTGAACAATCTCTAACGGAAGAATACCTGCTGAGACGCAGTGCTCGTGATCTATTCTGGTGTTCGATCACTATGGCTTCCCTCAGTCGTGAATCGGAAAATGAGCAGGGTATAATTCTACTGATAGAAGATATAAATGAGCAGAAAATAGCAAGGGAAAAACTGCGGGAAAGTGAAGAGAAATATCGCTCTGTATTTGAAGTAAGTCAGGATGGATTGTTCCTGACCAATCTTGACAAAGACAGGATACTGGAAGTAAATACTGCCGGCGGGGAAATGTTTGGTTATAATAAGAAAGGAATGATCGGGCAGAATATCCTCGAACTCTTTGAAGATAAAGAAAAGCTGCAGGAAATGATCAGTAAAAGGATGCCACTGATAATCGGGAAAAAGGGAGTCCGCAGCGATGGTAATACTTTTCCAATGGAAATTTCATTAAATTATTACAGACGAAATCATACTAATTATCACGTAGCATCCATCCGCAACATATCAGAAAGATTCAAGTTTGAAGAAGAACTGCAAAAGAGTGAGAAGAAATTCCGCACAATAATAGAAAATGCGCCTCTTGGGGTGATCTTTGTGGATAGAGAAGGTAGAAATCTATTTAACAACGAGTTAGTAAAGAAGATGTTCAAGATTGAGGGTGATATACATTTAAGTGCCCTGGAAACTTTTATCAGCAGCGAAAATCAGGATAGCTACCGGTTCATAATTGATGAAATCTTTCAGGGAAATCGACTGCAATACTTTGATGAACAATCTCTTATCAGAAAGGATGGTACGGAATTTTATGCCCGGATTATGATTTCTGTAGTTAGAACTGACACAAATAATCCTGATTTTGCCATATTTATGATCCAGGATATCACGCAACAAAGAGAGGCAGAGCAGAAAGTTCATCTTTATGAAAAACTGCAATCAATCGGGCAACTGGCAGGGATGATTGCGCACGATTTTAACAATCAGTTAATGGGAATTCTGGGTTATTCAACAATGTTGCAGGAAACACTGGAAGACGAAACTCTGCGTAATTATGCAGGGATGATCTATACTTCCGCCGAGCGTTCGGCAGCTTTAACACAGCAGCTTTTATCTTTTGCCAGGAAGGGAAAACAGGTCTCCGTTAATATGAATTGCCATAAACTGATTCAGGAAAGTATCAGCCTTATGCAGACTACAACGCAGGCAAAGATTACCAGCCAGATTTTACTGAAGGCACCTCAGAAGATAATATCCGGTGATCCTGGTCAAATCCAGAATGCCCTGCTTAATCTATTACTGAATGCCTGCGATGCCATGCCTAATGGAGGGGAACTGACCATATCAACTATGAACCGTGAATTAACTGCAGAAGACACTGTTCGGTTTTACGATGAAGTGATTCCGGGTAGATACCTGGAAATTGTGATAGCAGATACCGGTCATGGAATGGATGAACAGGTACGCAAGCACTTATTTGAGCCTTTTTTTACTACAAAACGCGAAGGCAAAGGCACTGGTCTGGGATTACCAGCTGTATTTGGGACTGTGAAATCACATCTGGGTTACATGTCTTTTACTTCTGAAGTAGACCAGGGTACCGCATTTTATCTCTATTTTCCGCTGGCTGAAGTTCAAGTGGAATCTCCCAGTCACAAGAGGTTGACAAAAAAAACCGTGCATGGGCAGGGAACTATAATGGTAGTTGATGATGAAGAGATCGTACGTAATACGGTAAAAGATCTTTTAGCCAGTATCGGGTATAAAGTAATTATATTCGAAAATGGGGAAACTGCCTTAGAGTACTATCAGGAAAACTGGAAGGAGATTGATCTGATCTTACTTGATGTAATAATGCCCGGCATGGAAGGTCCTGAAGTGTATCAGGAATTGCGAAAAATAAACAGTAAAGTTAAAGTTCTTCTCTTTTCAGCTTTCAGTTCCAGTAAAGAGGTTCAGAACACTCTTGATGACGGAGCGTTGGGATTTGTTCGCAAACCCGTATTACGTTATGAATTGTCACAGAAGATATCACAGGCAATGGCAGATCAGCTTGAAAACAGCACGCAGAAATTGTTCGGTTTAAAGGAAAAGGAACCTCTGGAACTGAACCTGGATCTGCTTGCTGTTATGCAGGAACATCTGATCTCTCAATTTGACAGCATTTATGAGCACCTGAAACAGGCCATAGATTTGAAAGATACTCACAGAAAAAAAGTGATGTTTGCCGCTCTGGAATTATTCATTCAGAAACTGGAACTCAAAGAAGCAGAGTTAATTCTGAAATCTTTAAAGATTAATCAGGAAGCTGAGTCTGAAGAAATATTTAAGTTACTTGCTCAGTTAAGGGAAGCCATCATGCCCTATGGAAATGGAAATGATGAGGAATCATAATTGCATATTGTTCAGAGAATTAATAACTATTTCCAGAAAAATATAACTGAATTATAAAATAACGAAACAACAGCTATATTTTCTTGAATCAGTTTTTAAAAGTATGCCCCAAACATTTAAAAATTGACAAAAAGCAAAATGAGACTAACTTGACTTATATTATTCCTAATGGAGAAAATATGAGCTTATTAGATAAGGTTTACGAATTTACCCAGGCTGATGAAGTCAGGGCATTAGGGCATTATCCCTATTTTCGGATAATCTCTTCAGAGCAGGATACGGAAGTCATAGTAAACGGCAGGAAAATGTTGATGATGGGTTCAAACAGTTATCTTGGACTGACAAATCATCCACGGGTAAAAGAAGCAGCCATCCGGGCAATAACTAAATATGGCAGCGGCTGTGCGGGTTCACGTTTTTTAAACGGGACGCTTGATATTCACATTGAACTGGAAGCTGCTTTAGCAAAGCTGGTCGGAAAAGATGCCTCATTAGCGTTTGCGACCGGGTATCAGAGTAATCTGGGAGCTATTCAGAGTATGGTCAATCGCAATGAATATATTGTCACAGATAAACTGGATCATGCCTCGATTATTGACGGGTGTCAGCTTTCTCAGGGTAAGATGGTTCGCTTTGCCCACAATAATCTGGAAGACCTGGAAAGGGTTTTAAAGAGTATCGAGGGAAAGAACAGCCTGATCGTGGTTGATGGGATCTTTTCGATGGAAGGAGATATTTCACCGGTTCTGGGAATTTGTGAACTGGCGGAAAAATATGGTTCTTATGTTATGGTTGACGAAGCTCATTCATTGGGTGTGCTCCATAAAACCGGAGCAGGAGCAGCCATGGATGCCGGCTGTTCTAACCGCGTTGAACTGATTATGGGGACATTTTCCAAAAGCCTGGCGTCAGTTGGTGGATTCGTTGCCGGAAGCTATAAGGTGATAGATTATATGAAGCATAAAGCAAGATCTCTGATCTTTTCAGCATCATTACCACCAGCTTCTGCGGCAAGTGTTCTGGAAGCCGTGAAAATTATGGAAGAAGAACCGGAACGTATTGAAAGGCTTTGGGAAAATACTAATTTTATGATGGAAAACTTCAAGAATATGGGATTCAATACAGGAACTTCATGCACTCCGGTCATTCCTCTACACGTGGGGGCAATTGATAATGCTTTTAAAATGTGGAAAATGCTGGATGAGGAAGGTGTTTTCATAAATCCCGTTGTACCTCCGGCTGTGCCCCCTAATGATACACTAATTCGCACAAGTTTTATGGCTACTCACACCCGGGATCAGTTAACGGAAGCTCTGGAGAAATTTGAGAAAATAGGCAAAAGGATTGGTATTATATAAAATTTAAGCCCTGCAAAGGGCTTTTTTTGTACATGGAATACATTTTGCGTTATTTTATAATAAAGGAGTGATGTGTTTATGAAAAAAAGAATGATAGTGGTTATCTTAATATTGCTGGTTGTGCAGTTAATTCAGGCAGAGCCGCGTAATGATGCAGATATGCAGATAGTACGTGACAATTTTATTGCAGCGAGGAATCTGAATTACATGGTAACGGAAAGTTACGCACTGACAACAGAAAATACAACTCTGGCAGTTATTTACAACCTTAGTCCGGATGGATTTGTGATAATTGCTGCGGATGACGATTTTTATCCGGTTCCGGCATATTCAAAACAGGGAAGTTATGACCCCGAAATCAATGCTGATGATCTCCAGTTCAGATTTATTGCCGAAGATCTGACTCAGAGAAGAGAATATTACTTAAATAATCCGACTGCTGCCGAACAGAACAGGGCATACTGGCAGGAATATATGACTCTCATCAGACCGGACAGGACTTTTCAGCAGTGGCCTATGGACGGAACAACATCGACTGATGGCTGGTGTGAAACACAATGGACGCAGTCGGGAGTATATAACGATTTCTGTCCTTTGGATACAGGTGGTAACCGTAGTGTGGTAGGGTGCGTGGCAACAGCAATGGCTCAGATCATGTATTTTCATCAGTATGCGGGAAATCCTGTTTTTGGGGCGGGTGATAATTATAATTCCGGCTGGTGGAATGTGATACATATTGATTCAGATCATGAGAGTAATGATTTTCCAAACTGGGCAGAACTGAATGCCTATATGGAAGACCTGGCTGACCATTTCGAATCAGGAGAGCAGTTGACCAGTGCCGATCTGGCTTCTCTGAATTATGCCTGTGGTGTTTCTGTTGAAATGAGTTACAGTGCCGATGGCTCCGGGGCGATGACGGAAGATGTGGCCAGTGCGCTGCGCTATAAATTTGATTATGATAGTGCAACCTGGAGTGACAATAACGGTGGTAATTTTTACACCAATATTGCTAATAATATGAAACAGATGAAACCCTGTGAATTTTCTATTTATACTGAAGGCTGGAACGACGGACATGCCATCGTCTGTGACGGATATAATACGGATAACTATTTTCACTTGAATTATGGCTGGGGAAGCAGTAATATCGGCTGGTATTATCTCCCGGTAGGAATGCCTTCCAACTATTCGATCATAGGCGGAGCAGTTCGCAATATAGAAGGTGGAGAAGTTCCCATTTCAGTTACCGGCAGCATTAGTGGGGTTTCTGACCTCGAGGGCTGTCATTTAATTCTGGAAGGTGAAAAATATAGTTACGAATCTTATGCAGACGAATATGGAAATTTTGAGGTGGAAGCACTTCTCAGCGGCTGGTACACCGTATCTGCCTTATTAAACCGTACCTGGTTTGTGGAAGAAGAATTCTATCTGGACAGCAATAATAACGATCTGGCTCTGGAATTATTTAATTATGAAGCCTTGACCGGAACTGTTACTGCACCTGTATCACCGGAAGGGGCATATATTGCCCTTTATTCTCAGGATGATTTGATTGCCACGGATATAGCTGATAATGCCGGTAATTTTTATCTGCCGGATATTCTGCCGGGAGTATATAAGATCACAGCCTCTCTGTCACCAGATTATTATGGTGAAAACGAAGTTGTTATAAATCCTCAAAATCAGTCTGTGGCTGTGGGCATGCAGGCATTTGACGAAGAATATTCTTTAGCATGGTCAGGAGAAGCCACGGAAATTTATACTATTGTACCCATCCACATAAGCTGTGCCATTAAGTTAAATGCTGCTGATCTTGAGCAGGCTCAGATCAATCTGATCAGCGGTGTTAAATTCATTAGCCCGATAGAGGTCTGGCAGGGAACTATTACTGCTCAGCTCTGGAAAGAACAGGATCTGCTGGTGGAAACCCCCGTCAACAGCTTTTCACTTGGTGAAGAGATCACAGTCTCATTTCCTTTATTCGAAATGGTTGATGAAGAGGCAGATTATTTCGTGGGTTATGCCATTTACTCTGATACTGGCGATCTTGCCTGGCACGATGCCGGACCACGTGTCCCTGGAAAAGGAGCCTGGTTCCATATCACTAACTGGGTAGAAATGTCAAACTCATTCGATTTCAATTTCTGCATCAGCGCCGAAATTTTGTCTGCAGAAACAATCACCGCTGGCGATAAAAACTTACTCTCGGGTTTGGGTCAAATAACTGCCTGCTATCCTAATCCTTACATTATCGGGCAGAACCGTAGTTTTGCAGGGATATCTTATTCTCTGGAAAAATCAGGTTTTGTCGATATATTATGTTATAATGTCAGAGGTCAGAAAGTTGCGCACCCATACACCGGTTATAATAATGAAGGAGAGCATGTTGTGGAGTGGAAACCTGATGCTCTGAGCAGTGGTTTATATTTTTACCGTCTGCTGCTGGACGACAAGACCATTGATGTTAAAAGAACAATTGTAATTAAATAGATGGGATGGATTATGAAAAATTTATTGATATTCAGTCTGCTTGTATTGACTCTGATCTTATGGAGCAGACCCGTTACGGAACAGGAATCTCAGCTTGTCGCCTCAGGAAAGATTATACTTTCAGGAAGCGGACAGCAGATCGCAGATTTCAGTCAAATAACTGATGAAGGGGAAATTGTTGCCAGAATTTATCATCTGCAACCTGCTGGATTCATTATTGTGACTACGGATACAGATCTGATACCGGTTTATGGCTATTCGTTCCGAAATAACTTTCGCCTGGATGAAACTCAAAATCCCGGCCTTGATTTACTGAAAAGTGATATTGCCCTGCGCATTAATGCACTTGCCTCTACTGCTCCTGAGCTGCTATTTGAGAATAACCGTCAGTGGGATGCTTATGTAAATAATAACCTCCAGGCTTTGCAGTCACGTGATCGTAGTGTTTTCCCACCTTCGACCTATAATACTCCTACCGGGGGCTGGATCGTAACACAATGGGATCAAGGCTTTCCGTATAATCAGTTTTGCCCTATGGACCCGGATTCCGGTGGACGCTCAGTGGTCGGGTGCGTTGCTACTGCCTTTGCCCAGGTTGTCCATTATCACCGACAAATTGGAACCTTGCAGTTCTCTGATGATGATGACTATATTTCAGATAACTACACTTCACCGGTTGTTCTTGATGATGATCATGAAACCTATAATTTTTTGAGTTTTCCGGAACTCAATGTCTGGATGGACGAGTTAAACGATAATTACGAAACTGGACAGCCGTTTACCAATCAGCTCAAGGGTGCATTATCATTTGCTTGTGGTATTCTCACGGAAATGCAATATTCCGTAAGTGGTTCCGGAACGCAGACTCTTTATGCCGGATATGCTTTTATGAATCGTCTCAATTTTAACAGTGCCATGAATATATACAATATTGGAACAGGATTTTATACTACTCTGGCTGACGAGATGGTTAATGGCAGACCAGTGATGATATCCATAACTGGTGGACCTGAAGGGCACTGTATTATTGTGGATGGCTGGAACAGTGACAGTGATTATTATCATCTTAATATGGGATGGAGCGGATATGATGACGGCTGGTATTCTTTACCGGCAGGTATGCCTTCCGGTTACAACGTGATCAGAGAAGCAATCGTCAATATTCAGGGAGGTGCGATCCCGGTTGATATTCTGGGATTCGTTAATGCCCCGGGAGTTGATGTGACCAGTACCGTTATTGAACTTGACGGAGCTGTTGATTATATCTGTGAAACGGATGCCTCGGGCATGTTTGAACTGGCATTTGTCCAGGCAGGTTATTATAACCTGACTGCAACATTGTCTCTACCTGCCGGTGGTTACTACTATAAGCAGGAAGAAATCCATATTGATGAAAACAATACATTTATTCAGGTTGATCTGGATAACTATGAATTTATCAATGGAAATATCACTGCCCCTGTCAGCGTAAACGGGACACAACTGGCAATATACAGCGGTACTAATCTTGTCTCTGCCACAACTGTCAATCCTGATGGTAGTTACCAGATGCCCGGTTTGCTGCCCGGTTTTTATGTTATGGTTGCCAGTCTGGAACCTCATTATGGTCGTGTCCTGCACTTTGTTGTCGATCTTGAGCACCAGAACTTTGATCTGGAGTTGTTTGATTACAACCAGTCGACAGAGATCACTTATGCCGGAGAACCTGAGGCGGACTGGAGTCTCATTGCCACAACCATGAGTATTGGGATAAAACTCACCTCTGATGAGATCAGCGGTATGGAAAACGCGCTTATCTCGCAGGTCAATTTCAAAGCTCCTATCTCAACTTCAGATGGTCAATTGTGGGCGCAGGTATGGCAAAATGAAACATTGATCTCAGAAAAAGAACTATCAGGTTTTTCCTATGGGGAAGAACTGGAAATCACTCTCGATAATTTTGCCCTGGTTAATCCCGCTAATAACTACTATGTTGGATATAAAATTCTAAGTTCCAACGCCGTGCTTGCCTGGAGAGATGCCGGACCGCGCATTCCTGGAAAAGGCGCCTGGTTCCGCACTAATTCCTGGACGGAAGTTAATCCCACCAATGATTTCAATTTCTGTATCGAAGCAGTGCTCCTGAATCCCATCGTGGCTCTGGATGAAACTGATATTCCCGTTGTGAATAATCTGTTGCAGCAGAATTACCCTAATCCCTTCAATCCTGTTACTACTATTGCCTTTCATCTGCCGGAAAGTGGCATTGTGGAATTGAATATCTATAACATTAAAGGGGAGAAAGTTAAAACACTGCTCAATGAAACCAGGGACGCCGGTGATTACCAGATAAACTGGAATGGTGATGATGATAAAGGCATTCAGGTTGCCAGCGGACTCTATTTTTACCAGTTCTGGACCTCTGGTCATTCCGAAACCAGAAAAATGATCCTCATGAAATAGGGGCAAATCATTATTTGCCCTTCTAAATTTCAAGGGTGAATGATGATTCACCCCTACATCCGTAATTTTAGGTCATTTTTATCATATAGTAAACAGGCTGACTTCGTTCAGCCTGTTTTCTTTTTTTTTTCACTCATTACTCATTTTCTCAAATCCTTTTTCTTGACTGATTTCACACTATCGCGCTTACCTGCTGATGGAGGCATTAAATGGAAAAACTGAATATATATAAAGATGCAGAATTTTTAGGTGAGATGGATTATGAAGAGAACCTTACGGTAAAGGATATCTGCCGCAAATATGAAATTCCCTGCTTTGACGTGATCAGTGCGCGTTTTAACAATATTTTTCTTACCAGCAGTATTGTACCTGCTGCAGGAAAAATGCAGCTTGTGACCATACACTCATCAACGGGTAACAGCATTCGTCAGAATACTACGGTATTCATCATGCTAAAAGCTTTCTACAATTGCTTTAACGGTCAGTATAAAATTGTTGTTGAACACTCGGTAGGAGACGGAGTTTATTGCGAAGTATTCGGTAATAAGGTGTTTTCCAGTGAAGAACTGGATATTTTAAAGGCAGAAATGGAACGCATCATTACTGCCGGATTGACCATCAGCAAAGCCGTTTATACTTATCAGGAAGCATACCGTATTTTTACGGAATGTGACCGCAAAGACGTGTTGCCGCTTCTTAACCGCGAAGAAAATGTCATCTATGAATGCGGAAAATTCAATGAACTCATCTTTGCCCAACTCGCCAATACCACAGACAGCATCAAAAATTTCAAGCTCAAATATCATTCCCCGGGCTTCATCGTGCGCTACCCGTCCCTGGGTAGAAATGAACTTTCGGAAGATTATCACATACCTCAGAAGCTTTTCACAGCTCACCAGGAACATGATAAATGGCTGGGCATAATTAATCTGCACGTGGTGAAATCACTCAATAAAGCGATTGACAACTGCACTATCCAGGAAAAGATCCAGATTGAAGAAGCGCTTCACGAGCGCAAACTGGTTAAAATCTCCGATGAAATCGTAGCTAACCGGCAATTGAGACTGATTCTGATCGCAGGTCCTTCTTCATCAGGGAAAACCACGTTTTCAAAGAGACTCGCTATTCAACTCATTGTTAACGGTATCAGACCCAAGCAGATAAGCCTGGATGATTATTTCCTGCCACATGACCGGACTCCCCGTAAGAAGAATGGTGATTATGATTTTGAGAATATCGAAGCAATTGATCTAGAACGGCTTAATAACGATCTTTCTGATCTTTTAGAAGGTAAGACGGTTGCTTTGCCAAAATATGAATTTACCAATGGTACAAGCCATCCTTCAGGAAGGACTATTACGTTAAAGCCCAATGATCTACTGGTGATCGAGGGTATTCATGGATTGAATGATATTCTTACGCAGAGTATTCCTTTTCAGCAGAAAACCAAAATCTATGTCTCGGCACTTAACAGTCTGAATATTGACGAGCATAACCGCATCTCAACCACGGATTCACGACGCATCAGGCGTATAGTGCGTGACCATCAGTTCCGCGGCAGTACAGCAGAATTAACCCTTAAACGCTGGGATGATATCAGGGAAGGCGAATTGAAATACATTTTCCCATATCAGGAAAATGCAGATTATATGTTCAACAGTATTCTCACTTATGAATTATCCGTTTTGCGTCAATTTGCACGTCCTCTGCTGGAAACAATAGATATTTCATCTCCGGTATTTCCGGAAGCTGCCAGACTTCTGCTCATTCTTGACCTGATTCGCAGTATTCCGCTGGAATTTGTGCCGGCAAATTCCATAGTTCGGGAATTTATCGGAGGCAGCGCATTTAAATATTAGTGAATAGTGAACAGTGAATAGTGAATGGTTAAGAGTGAATAGTGAAGAGAACTGAAGACGGGGAGAAGAGGAGAAAGTGTCTGGGAGTGCATTAACAGTGTTAATGCAAGAAAACGAAGTTTTCTCAGAAAAGGTGAACAGTAAATGGTGACGACGGGGAGAAGAGGAAAAGATAGAATATAGGACAAATATGCCTAATAGACCTAATAACTTCTACCTTCACTTGAGTTCTTTTCTTCTCTTAAAATCGTCCATCGTCAATTATCCATCGTCAATTATCCATTCTCTTCCCTGTTCCGCATGCCGCCAGCGTCTATGAACCCAGAACCAGTGTTCAGGATAAGCATTGACCATCTCGCTGAAATTATCTGTAATTTTCTGCATCAGTGTCACATATCCTGCTTCATTGTCTTCATATTCCTCAGGATCAATAGGTGAACTGAATATCAATTTAGGGTAGCCTTTCTCATTTCTGATAACTCCGGCAATTACGACTGGTATGCTATATTTAATGGCAATACGCGCGGCAGTAATATGCGTGGAAGCCGGTTGTCCTAAAAAATCAAGCTGATAGCCCTGTCCACGGGCATTCTGATCTGTCATTATCACCACGATCCCGTTATGCCTTAAAAGCTTCAGGATAGGTCGCAGGGCATTACCGGAATGGATCAGCGTGCAATTATCCTTGATGCGCTGCTGATTGGCATAACGATCAAAAAAAGGATTATGTTGCCGTTTGATCACCACGCCCAGGGGTGCTTTATAGGCCATCAGGCGACCTGCCATCTCAAAATTTCCCAGATGTCCCGAGGCAATAATTACTCCTCTGCCTTTGGCTCGCTCTTTTTCCACCAGCTTAAAACCACTTACATCCATCCTGGGAAACAACTTATGGGGCGGTGTGATATAGGTTTCCACTGCCGTGAGACCATAACTGTAATACATCTTTTTCATGAGCTGTTCACGCCAATCACTGCTTTTTTCGGGGTAGATCATTTGCAGATTCATATCAGCCACATTCCGCCGGAATTGTACCAGGGAAAATAAACCTGCCATCCCGGAACGTATCCAGTGTTCCGGAAATAAGCGTAATACAGATATCCCTGCCCGTAATAAAATATATTCCAGCAGGCTACGCAACCTCCGCCAGTATTTCTTCAGTTTCTTTTTGATAGGCAACTCCTGCTTATTTTATCCGTGTTGCCAGCCAGGTTTCGAGTTCGGAAACAATATCGTCAATTCGAGTCGTTTCAGAAGCTGAAGTAATGGCTCTATAATTCTTATTATCCCATTTCCAGTCAGGATCTCCGGCTGTTATTATAAAAATCACGTTATCTGCTGCCGTATGTTTGCTCGTGAATCTGTTAAGTGATGTATTAAATTTCATCCACGCTTCACAGGCATCCATGATTATGATTGCGTTATACTCAGCAGGATTGATTTTTTTCAGGGAAGAGAGACCATTAATCTCAATAGTGGCTTGTTGCCCGAAATCATCGATTATTCTACTCACGATCTGTTCTTTAAACTCTGTAGTTGTCATCGCAATCAGGATCCTGCTTTGCGTTCCCGGATTAATTACCCTCTGCTCAGGGCTTTGTTTGCAACCTGACAGTAAGATGATAATCAAATAAAACAGGATAATATTTTTCATAACCAACTCCTTGGATTTTTTTACTTATAACTTAAGAAAAGCTCTAATTTGTAAAGAAAATTTTATTCTTATTCACTTGTCACTGAGTAGTGACAAAATATATATTGACAGCTTTTCTGATATATTTACGTTTTGTCACTGCTGAGTTACTAAACCTTGGAGGTAATATGGATAAATATGTGGAACGACTTGTGAGAGCAGGATTAACAGAATATGAAGCAAAGACCTATTATGCACTTTTGCAGAAAAACAGTCTGACCGCAACGGAGATTTCCCGTCTGGGATCAGTTCCCCGCACGCGAGTATATGAAGTTTTAAACAATTTAATTCAGAAGGGTTTTTGTATAAGCATTGAAGGAAAAGTACGTCAGTTCCGGGCGATCAATCCCCAGTTTGCCTTTAATGATTTTATCGAGAGTATGGATAGAGACCTGGCGCGTAAGAAACAGGAGGTGCTATCCATTCGTGAATTGCTCACTCCGCTGTATGAGGCAGAGAAAAATAACACGGAATCAATTGAATATGCCTATATCGTGAGAGAGCGAAATCACATCACCGAGAAATTGAATGAATTGGGAAGAGAAGCCAGCAAAGAGATAATAACTTTCAGTAAAGCGCCTTATGCGGTAGATATGGATAAGCCGATAGAGCGTGGTTACGTGGAATACATCAAAGGATTAAATTACAGGTTTATCACTGATGAGAAGGATCTTGAAGATGAAAGTCACCTCAAATTCATGGAGTTATGGGAGAAAGTTGGAGCAGATATACGTGTTGTTAAGGAAGTTCCGGTAAAAATGATCATCTTTGACCGAAAAACCATAGTGATCAGTTTACCGGACAAAGTTACGACGAAACCGCAATATACATCTATGATCATAGAGCATGAGGATTTAAGCAGGTTTTTTCTGCAGATATTCGACCTCAATTACCGTGAGGGCAAAAGGTTTGAAGATTATAAACATGAAAAAAAGGAGAAGAAATCATGAGACGAGTTTTATTGGGTTTATTACTTTTCAGCAGTTTATTACTAATTGGTCAGGAAATTTACACCATTGACAACAGCGGAATGGGAGATTATGAAAATTTCAATACGGCCATAGTCTATCTTAATGGTTTAGCTGAGTTACCGGAAGGCGGGATAATTTTCAATGTAATTTCCGGACAGGAATTTAATGAAACACCTGGAATGATCACGGCACTGGGCACAGAAACAGCGCCTGTAATTTTCCAGAAGAGCGGTGAAGGGCAAAATCCTCTGATAAACAGTATCGAAAATATAGAGTCCATGCTGCATTTTAATGGTGCTGCCTGGATAACTTTTGACGGTATTGATATAACCGATCCCATCTCTGAAGACGAACTGCGTTTTGAGAAAGGGATTTACATCTTTGCTTCGAATCATATATCCGTCAAAAACTGCCGTATCAGCAATTTTGATAACTACGGGATCCACGTGCGCGATATTTCCACTAATACCATCCTGGATAATAACGAAGTTTTTTATACGGCAGATTATTATACTTCGATGGCCTCGGTTTACGGGATCTATGTGCAGTTTCAGACCGGGGCAGATAATGCGATCATCTGCAATAATAAGGTTTATGGCTTGAAAGAAGCCTCGGCTACCATCTATGGTATCCGCGTCTGGAAGGTCACTTCTCAGGTCTATAATAATTTTGTTGCCCTGCCTGACGATAATAATGACAAAATCTATGCTCTGCGCATGGATGGCGGGTTGATCGGACTGGTGATGGACGTGCAGTATAACACGGTTTATCTGGGTGGCGCGGCAACTGATCACGGTTACTGTTTTTACCGCACCGGCACAGACGGCTTGATGAATGTGCAGAATAATATCTTCATAAATAACCGCAGCGGGGCTTTTGATCATCTGATCTATGATTACACTTTCGTGAGTGGTGAATGGAATGCCGATTATAATGCCTATTATGCCGAAAACGGACGTTTCGGTGACTGGGGGAACACGGTCTGCAATACTCTGGAAGACTGGCAGACTGCGACTGCGGGAGATGCCAATTCGGTATATAAGAACGTGGAATTCTTAAACGGCAATGATCTGCATCTGGCTGGCAGCTCTCTGGGTGATTTTGATCTGGTAGGTATGCCTTTAGCATCCATAACAACGGATATTGATGGTGACCTGAGATCAGAAGAATATCCCTATATGGGTGCTGACGAAGCCGTGGATTATCCTCTTGGCGTCGCCCAGCATACTTATGGCGATGTTGATGACAACGGAGTTATCGATTCTTATGACGCTTCTCTGGTTATGCAGTACGTGGTGGAGCTTGATCCTGCTCCGGCAGCTCCCCTGCCCTGGGAAGACTGGAGAATAACTGTTGCCGACGTGGATGGGAATGAATTGATCGGTGCTTATGATGCTGCACTGATATTGCAATACATAGTCGAAATAATTGATATATTCCCCGTTGAGATGTTCAGAGATGCCGTTCAACCTCATGGCGTCATCGATTTCACAGTGAAAGATGGCGAATTACTCCTCAGCGCCAGCGGTGAAGTTTATGCTTTCAGCATGCAGATCGAAAATGCCGGAGAATATCTTGCTCAGCCGGAATTAAAAAACTGGCAGGTATTAAATGCTCTGAACTGGTCAGAATATAAATTTGCCTGCGCCTCTGCAGTTCCCATTACCGGTGAATTTTTAAGTATTCCTTTATCAGGTGAAGCAGAAAATGCCCGGATCAGCTATTACGTTAACGGTGTTTTCCAGACTCAGGCTTTTGACCTCAATCCGGTCATGAATGGAATTCCACAGGTGACAAGTCTGCTGCAGAACGTGCCTAATCCCTTTAATCCTGAAACGAGTATCTCCTTTACGATAAGTGACGAAGAAGGCGGAATATTATCCATCTTCAATATCAGAGGTCAGCTTATAACCGAGAATTATTTCCCGGCAGGAGAACACACATATCACTGGAACAGCACCCAGTATGGTTCAGGCATCTATTTCTATCAGCTTTCTGCCGGGAATCAAAAGATCTTAAGGAAAATGACGCTTCTGAAATAGTGACATATGTCCCCTGGGGTTGATTATCTTATTAATAAAGCACCAGGAGGCATGATGAAAGAGCACGCTAATCATTTAAGCAGATTAGAGTTAAAAAGTTTTGAGGGAGAGTTCTTGTATGAATTAATAA
>JAIPGO010000058.1 GCA_021736135.1 Candidatus Cloacimonadota bacterium | reverse complement strand
CAAAAACATCTGAGAAAAGGATTTATTACTGATATAGATATAACAAAAATTTGTCAGGATAACATAAATTCGGTTCATATCCTCGACTTCTTGAAAGCTAAGTTGTTTGAGAGTGTAGCATGAAATCGAACAGTCTCATTCTGTCAATTAAGAAGAATCTTAGAATCTGCTTGACATCAGTTTCGGTAAAATAAAGATTTGAATAGATTTCAATTTCCGGAGGATAATATGAAGTACTTTATTGTGATTTTTGGTATATTGTTATTATTGCCACTTATGGCGGTAACCGTATTAACAGAAGATTTTGAGAGCGCTGCTATTCCCAATGGCTGGACTCAGGAATATGTAACTGGCGAAGTAAACTGGGGCGTCCACAATGGCGGACAGAATAATCATCCGGATAATGCCCATTCTGGCAATTTCAATGCCTGGTTCTTTGATGCCTCAGAAGAGGGTTATACCACTCGTCTTATTTCACCAGAATTGGCATTGACCACACATAGTAAACTGCATTTCTGGTATGCCATGGATGACTGGGTAAACTATCAGGATTTTTTCAGAGTTTATTACCGAACTGCTCCCGAGGAGGACTGGATATTACTGCAGTCATTTGATGAATCCATTATGGATTGGGAAGAATGCCTGCTTGATCTTCCCGAACCGACCTCGACATATTCCATATGTTTTGAAGGCGAAGCCTACTGGGGATATGGAATATGTATTGACGATATAGTTATAGAAGACTGCGTTATGAGCGTCCTGGTCTGGGATAATGACAATAATTCACATTACGTTGATCCCCAATCAGGGCTCTCAGTTACCTGTGAAACGAGTATTACCCAGTCTCTGGATGCCCTGAATATCGTTTATGACCTGGAAACTGTACTACCTTCACGCCTGGATAATTATGATCTGATCCTGATTGAATTAGGTTTATACTGCGTAGGCTGAGGCGTTACGCCTCCCGGCGCCGTGGGCGCTTTTCAGCAGGAAAATCTCGTTACTTTTATGAATAATGGCGGATCTATTTATATGGAAGGTGCTAATGTTGGTTATGACCATCAGGGCACTGATTTTTTTGACCACTTCGGCACCCAGTTCCTGAGCACGGGATTTCAGAATGCTATTACCAGCCTGAATGGCATTGATGAAACATTTACTACCGGAACCAGTTTCGGGTATTCCACCGGTGATTGTAATTATAACATTGATCAACTGGCAGCGGCTGAAGGAACAACTTTCCTTACTTCACAGGAAGATATTGCCAGAGGCATTTTATATGAAGCTGAAAATTACAGAACGATCATCTCATCACCAATACTGGGTGCTTATCATGAAACCGGACAGTTCAATTCCCGCTCCTATCTGATGATGGAATACATCTCTTTTCTGGCGGACATCGAAGGACCGGAACTCTATATCAGTCAATCCAATCTGGCTTTTGAAGAAGTGTATCCCGGTGAAGACGTTGATATTACGTTTACGATACAAAACATCGGCTATATGGATCTGCATATCTGGGATATAAATCTGGAAGGTAACGAATTTCTGGCTTATATTGAAACCCCTTTAACCTTAGCGCCCCAGGAATTTACTGAAATCTTAGTAACTTTTCGCAGTTTCGAACCCGGCATTTTCACCGGCTACCTGGAATTTGTTTCCAATGACCGCGATAATGAACTGGCAGTTGTCACCTTTTATGGCGAATGCCTGATTGCGCCGGATATTGAACTTTCTGCTATCAGCCTTGAGGCGGAAATTATGCAGGGAAATATCAATGCGGCTCAACTAACTATTTACAATCTGGGCGGCAGTGATCTCGATTATAATATTTTATCCACGGCAGAATGGCTGCAGCCTGATCCGGTTTCGGGTACTATCCTGGCTGAAATGGATGAAACAATTGAAATTATTCTGGATGCTTCGTCACTGGAACCCGGTTATTATGAAGCCGATCTCGTGATAACCAGCAACGATCCTGATGAAGCGGAACTGATCTTCCCCGTTACGCTTGATGTTTCACCTCTTGTTGGTAATGATGCAGAATATCTGCCATTAGTGACAGCTTTATATTCCGTATATCCGAATCCTTTTAATCCACAGACGACTTTCAGTTATGACCTGGCTGAAACATGCCCGGTTAATCTGGAAATTTATAACCTGCGTGGACAAAAAATTGCCACTCTAACTAATGAAATCCAGGCTGCCGGGCATTACAGAATCAGCTGGAATGCTGATGAACAGGCAAGCGGTGTGTATTTCTACAGATTCCGGGCAGGAACAGATCTTTCGATCGGAAAAATCATGCTGATGAAGTAAAACACGACGATATTTCACTGAGGCAGCTTTATTGCTGCCTCTTTTTTTAAAACTAGCTTTCACCCGTTTATTATTCAGGATATTTATAACAAATTATCCAGTATAAAAATAGTGATGATTATGAATGTGATTTTTCTTCTATTAGTAGTACAGATTTCCAGGCTAAGTCAAGAGTTTTGGACGGTATACCGGACAAGACTTTTGGACGACATAACAAAGATGGAGATTTAATGTAACTGGTTAATCAGAAGTATATTAGTCGCTCAAAAGTCTTGTCCTGAGTACAGTCCAAAAACTCTTGGCTTAGCTTGAGATAATTTCCTTTAATTTCATTTTTCAATGATTCTCAAAAAAAACGGGAGGATGCCTGCTGTTAATTAAAAAAACTTGCCATTTTGAAGCGAATTCAGGTTTCCTGTCATCATAAATTTCCTGGAGGGATATATGAAAAAGATGATAATGATGGTTTTGCTGATTGCTTTGATTTTACCTTTGGCAGCATTGAAAGTTGGCGGTGTGGATCTGCCCGATAAACTCACTCTTGGTGAAGAAAACCTTGTTTTAAATGGCGCTGGTGTACGCACAAAAGTGATCATCAAAGTGTATGCCGGCGGTTTATATTTACCTGCAAAATCAGATAATGCAGCTAATATACTATCAGAAGAAAGCGCGATATCCGTCCGAATGCACTTTATTTACAAAGAAGTGGATGAAGCAAAACTTATCGAAGCCTGGAACGAAGGTTTTGTTAATGGAGGCTTTGAAGCTAAGTTTGCCGTGGAAATTGCCAGGTTTAATAAACTATTCAAAGCTCCCGCTAAAAAAGGCGATATCTATGATATAGCTTATTTACCCGGAACCGGTGTGCAGGTTATAAAAAATAACGTTGTAATAGGCACAATTGAAAATCCCGCCTTCCGCAAAGCCGTCTTCTCCATCTGGCTGGGTGAGAAAACTGCCTTGCCGGGTCTGAAAAAAGATATGCTGGGGAATTAGGAATATTGACAGAAATCGAATATATTATCCTGTACAAAGATGTAAAAAATGCCTGCGTGAGAATCATAAGCAGCACTAAAGTTGGGCTTACAGTACCTCTTAATTATACTCAGGATAAAATTGCTGCTTTATTAGCGCAAAAGCAAAGCTGGATTGATAAAAAGCTTATCCTGATGGCACAGCGCGAAGAAGCGGCAGCGATTTATCCGGACATCTTTCCTTTACTCGGTGAAAACTACAAAGTCATCTTTCAGAACGGGCTTTTAAACAGCGTCAGATTTGATTCTCAAAAACTGCATTTATATACCGGGATTAAACTTGATACTCCTGAATCGCGCGCCTGGATATATAAACTCAGGGCTCAAAAATATCTCAAACCAAGGGCTTATTATACCGGTTTCAAAGACGGATTTCCCCTGAAAAAAGTGATTATCAGAGGGCAGAAACATAAATGGGGCACCTGCAGCAGCAGGGGCAATATTTCCCTGAACTGGAAACTGATGATGGCTCCGGAATATGTGGTTGACTATATCATTGCTCATGAGCTTATGCATTTACGGTATATGAATCACGGACTGGAATATAAAAGAGAATTAAGAAAATATTTCCTCCGCACCGAGGAAGCAGAAACCTGGCTGAAAGCGCATGGCAATCTGCTGAAGATGTATTGAAAAGTTAAGTGGACGTTCACCTGTGCGCAGCATCCATCCTTCGCCAGGGCTATGGACCTTCGTCGAGGGGAATGAACACGACCGGATAAGATACTCGACTGCGTCTCGTGGCATTAGCGGGAGCTAATGCACTCCAAAATAAATTGCAGATACAGCATCGGAAAGCAGTCATATAGTAAAACGAAATAGTGAGGTCTAATGAAAAGAAAAGTCTTTATAGTATTGCTGATGGGATTACTTTTCACTGCCTATGGTAAAACCCTTGTTTTCCAGAGCCATCCTGCTATCGGAAACATTGTTATGGACGGTTTAGATAAAGAATGGGATACATCTAAAGTATATGACGATACCGAAAAGATACTTGCGGGTTTTCAGCATACCGGAGAAACTCTATACTTTCTTATGATAAGCCGTGATCCTGCTCTGGAACGTCAAATGCTGATGAACGGGTTTACTATCTGGCTTGATGATAACGGCAAAAAGAAAAAGAAACTTGGTTTGCGATTTCCCGGGATGCAGCAAAGCATGATCGAGCCCTCCGGATTTCAGGAAAATAATGATGAGCGGATGCCCAGAAATCGAAATACTTTCGCTGAAGACATGCAGAACAGGATCAGCGTACCACCTGTATTTGTATATTTCAAAGAAAATAAAAAACAAGAAATCCCCTATAGCCTCAATGAACTACAAAATTTCCAGTTTGCCAGAAAATATTCCGAAGAAGGTATTATTTATGAGTTCGCCATTCCTTTAACCAGAACTGACGAAATGTTTTTTGCCTATGCCTTAACAGCTCAGGAATATATTTCATTAGGACTTCAATGTAATGCTCCCAAAGAGAAACATGATCGTATGCCTTCCGGCGGGATGCCGGAATTTTCACCTGATGAAGATAATGATAGCCAAAGAAGGGATTTCAGACCTCAGGAAGATCGCCAGATGGAAGAAAGGAACCAGAGAAATAATTATTTGATCTGGTTCAAAATCGAACTGCCAAAATAATAATGCTAATCTAAACTACCGGTAAAAATCCTATTTCAGCAGGATCAGTTTCCTGATCTCGCTATTTTCACCAGAAACAAACCGCAGCAGATAAACCCCGCTGCCATAATCCTTTGCCTGCCATATCACCTGATGACTGCCTGCTTCAAAAAGCTCATCAGCCAGCGTTGTCACCTTCTGCCCCTTAATATTATAAATTTCCAGCAGAACCTTACCAGCGTTGAAAAGTTCAAAGCTGATCTTTGTTTCCGGATTGAACGGATTGGGATAAGCATTAATTTTCAATTTTACATTTTCAATCTTCAATTCATCAGTATTGACGATTACATACTCACAAGCCCCCATATCCGGGGCAGCTCCATAATAATCATCTTCACTCAGGTCAATTATTACGTTTCCCTCATACTCAAAAAAGGCAATTCCGGCATCAATACAGGGTGAATTTTCCGTGAGTTGATAATCTCCATTAACGGCATCTATGAATAAGGGATCTGCATCAATATTTCCTGCTAACCAGATAGTATTCCAGCCAGTTCCATGACCTATTCCATTTTGCCCACCAAGTATATCTGTGTAAGCAATAGCAATTAAATTTGTAGCATAACCTATTTCAATTTCCTGGGGATAATCATTCCATAAAATACAGTTTATCAATATCGGGCTGGAAGTATTACAATAAATTCCGCCACCATCTTCAGAAGCGAAATTATCAGAGATTGTTACATTCAATAAAACTGGACTGGATGAATCACACAATATTCCGCCACCATAAAATTCTGCCACATTATTTATCACTGTTAAATTCTTTAGGATTGGATTGCATTCTATACATTTAATTCCACCTCCGGAACTTGAATAGCCATTTGTGACTGTCAAATTACTGACTCTAACATTTTCAGCATGAGCAATCGTCATAACCCGGGATGTACTCTCCGCATCAAGAATTACAGTAGCTTCATTTTCTCCGGTCAAAGAAACATTGGAAGGAATATCCACCGGGAAAAAATCTCCATTTGTCGAAGGGCTATATATTCCTTCTGCAAGATAGATTGTGTGTTGATTTAGACTATCAGCTAAAATTCTCAAACATGCAGAATGAATGGTCTGTAAGGGATTCTCCGCATTTAATCCACTATTGGCATCATCTCCCTGTGGAGATACATAGATGTCGTTATTGATTTGCTCAATTAATCCCTGCAAAATGTCAAAACTGAAATTATCTAAAGGTGAAACATGATAATCTGTCGGATTCATTACCGTAAATGTATCTAAGATAACCTCAACAGGAAATTCAGAGTAAAGGTCATGGCCACTTCCACGCTCCAGAACATTATTTTGATATATGCTGCATCGTTCATCATTGCTGAAAATCGGTATACCATCATCACGAAAACATATTCCTCCTCCCCACCTGCCAGCTGAATTATACCTGATAGTTACGTCAGAAAATTCAGGACTAGCTCCCATACAGTATATTCCTCCTCCATAGATATCTGCTGAGTTACCGGATATTAGCACATGATTAAATTCAGGATAAGTGTCACCGCAATAAACGCCACCACCAAAGTTTGCCTGATTATTCACAATTGTTACATTACTAAAACAAGGATTGCTACCATAACAACCGAAACCTCCTCCACTACTTTCAGCTACATTGCCCGTAATGGTTACGTTCTCTAAATTCGGATTAGAAGCACTACAGCTAATCCCGCCACCTGTATTGGCATACCCATTAGAAACTGTTAGATTCCTCAGCGAAACGTTTGTCGTATGCCAAAGCTTGATAACCATTGCAGTCGCTTCTGCATCCAGAATTACATCAGCTTCACCAACTCCCTCCAGGGTTATAAAAGAAGGTATATTGAGCGGAAAAAAATCTCCATTGGTCGATGAGCTATATACACCCTCTGCCAAATGGATTGTTAGAGGATTAAGACTATCTGCCAGTATTATTGAACAGGCATACTGAATTGTCTGCAAGGGTTCATTTGCATTTAAACCTGTGTTGGCATTATTCCCCTCAGGTGAAACATAAAGGTCTGCACATACCTGTTCCAGATAGCCATGTAAAATATCAAAACTGAAATTTTCCGGAGGAGCAATATGGTATTCAGTTGGATTCAGTACGGTGAAAGTATCCACAATAACTTCTATAAAACTTGTGCTGTAGATATCACAACCGTTCCCCCGGGTTTGAATGTTGTTTCCATAAATGTTGCTTCGATTTGTATCACTGAAAATGGGTGTTGATGCTGAATTGTATATGCCTGCACCTTGATCACAACCATAATTGCCGGCAATAGTCACACTTGTTAAAACAGGATTTGAAAGGTTACTGAAATATATCCCGCCACCTCTATAAGAGGCTGAGTTGTTTATGATCATCACATTTTCAAGGGTTGGATTTGACCTTTCACAACGTATTCCACCACCCGCTTCTGCAATATTACCGGTTATTGTTACATTCAATAAATCAGCATATGAATGATCTCTTAAGTAAATACCACCACCTTCTATGGCACTGTTATTTGTAAAAGTCACATTCGTGAAATCGGGACTTGATGCTCTGCATTCAATACCACCACCATATTCTGCTACATTATCTAAAAAAATTACATTATTTAAAACCGGGTACGAGTATTCTTCGCATAGCATTCCACCCCCGTAATCGGATGTATTATTAAATATTGTAACATTGCTTATTTCCGGGTCGGAATGTTCACAAATAATGCCACTGTTACTTCCCTGGGTTATGGATACATCACTTAACGATATATTTTCTACATCAAAAAAATATATAACGGCTGAAGTTCCCTCTGCATCAAGAATAGTATTCGTCTCACTGACACCGGATATAGTTATATAAGATGGAATATAGATTGGAAATATTTCTCCACTTTCTGCTGGACTGTATGTTCCATCTGCTAAATGGATAGTATGATTACTTAAACTATTTGCAACAACTATCGAACAGGCATGATTTATTGTCTGTAGTGCATTTTCCGCGTCTAAGCCACTATTGGCATCATTTCCTGCGGGTGAAACATACAGATCGGCATCAACCTGTTCCTCAATTCCAAGCTGAATGTTAAAAGAGTAATGTCCCAGGGGGCAGGCATGTAAATCTGTCGGATTTAAAACTGTAAATGTATCAACAATCACGGAAAGATTCGAACTGCTGTAAATATCACGGCCATAACCATAGCTTTGTGCATTATTGGCATAGATACTGCAGCGATTTATACTGTCGAAGTTAATGCTTGATCCTGAACAGTAAATCCCACCTCCCATATCTTCTGCAGAATTATTTGTGATTGTCACATTCTCCAGTATAGTACTGGAATCAGAACTGTAATAACCACCCCCCAATTCGGCAGAATTATTTATCAGCACTGCATTCGATAAAACAATATTGGAATAATTGCAATAAATCCCACCCCCATGATAAGTTGCCAGGTTATTTGAAATAATCACATTCTCGATATGTGGACTGGTATGATCACAATAGATGCCTCCCCCGTGTATAAATTCACCATTTATTATTTTAAAACCACTCAGAACAGAAGACGAATCCTCTTCATTGATAAATCTTACAACCCGGTTCTGATGATTTCCATCAATAATAGTCTGAGAAATGTAACTCGTATCCTGAGTAGTATAAAACCACGAACCCACCGTTATTGCCTTACCACTAAAATTGATATTCTCCATATAAGTCCCCGGTGCCACGATAACTTCATCTCCATCAGATGAAGCATTAATCCCCTCCTGAATTGTTGCATAATCTTCCGGGATATTGATTAATACAGCCATTGCACCTATAGACATGATCATTAAAAATAATAATAAAACCTGCTTCTTCATCCTTGCCCCCATATTACTCAAAATGCTATAACCTTTTAATGCCATATTTTAATTATTTGTCAACTTATTAATAAAACTCAGGCTTCCCCCGGAAATTTTTTAACCCTCTCGCCTGTTGTGGAGTTTCATTTCCCTGAAAGGGATATAGCTGTATAGTGCAAGATTGGCTCGGTACTCCGAGACTGCGTTATGAATGATGCATCCCCCCGGAAAATTATTTAGTGATTTTTATAACAAATTAACCAGTATAAAGATAGTGATGATTATGAATATGAATTTTCTTCTATTAGTGGAACAGGTATCCAAACTAAGTCAAGAGTCATCAAATATAGTTGACTCTTGGCTTAGCTGGGTGACGATTACTTTGAATTTCAATTTTCAAAGAATTTCAAAAACCGAGAGGATATAATATTTATTTTATTTGACAAAACGTAATGAATAACGAATTGTCAGATTGAACACTGGCAGGAGGGTATATGCTTATATATATGCTTATAATAAATATTTTGCTGCAACCAGCTATTCTATGGATTGTATTATATTATACAGTGGGAGTTAATGCAGTTCCAAATTTCCGCCCATTTATTATTGTATATTTGCTAATTTCGATTGTAACTGGAATTCTCGGCAATCTCTGGGGACTTTATGCAATAGTACCTAATTTTGTGATTTTCGCCGGTGTATTATCCCTTTTTTACCGTATAGAAATCATTAAATCAGTAATTACGGTTACGATATTTTATGGTATCATGATACTTATTCACTTAATAGAAGAAGCGCTTACGGCAATTTAGAGTTAGTTTTATTTCTCTTTATTAAGCCAATTTTGGTCTAATATAAATTTGCGACTTACTCTAAAGAAAAAAGAAATGTAAATAAAAATTGAAGAACCAGGCTGGGGCGTTCATTCCCTTCGCAGACCGTGCCGCAGCTACAGCGAAGGGCAGACACTCAGGTCTGCCCCTGTAAAGTTTATCCTTTGGTTTGCTCAATGAGCAACGTAATAAAATTAAGATTTTTTTAGATTCAGGAAATCACGGTATTCACCTTTATTCCACAAGTTTTGAATTTCTTCAAAATTATCCATCAGGAAGGGTATAGAGTCGGAAATTTTGCCCTGCTTAATGATGACGCAGGCAAACTGGGTTTTGATCCTTTTGATGTTGGGTCCATATACTGCCGATACAACTGCCTGCACTTTTTCTTTTTTGAGCATATTGACCACATTTCCTGCTTTGCGGGGGTCTGCATGGATTTCTTCGGAATCGCCTTTTGTCGTGTTTCCGATCTTTTTCAGGAATTCAGCAGATTCAGGGGTAAATTCATAAAGCAGATAGCTGGCAGCGTCACCAAAATGATTGTTCGAATAATTGACCCCATCATCGGAAGCAAACGCCAGAATCAGACTTTCCATGATCTGACTGCCTATGCCAGATTAAGCTGTTTTTTTTGATAAGCTTCATAAGCCTTTCTGATGGTCATATCTCCTGCGCCGATGAATATTTTTATTCCCGTCTGATTTAATACCGCCGCAGCGTTGCCCCCGGGACCATTTCCCGTGACCAGCGCATCCACTTTCATATCAAAAATCTTCTGCGCCGTTTGAGGTCCAGCGCCATGTCCAACATTGGCTATTTCGCGATTATCGAAATGGCTGAGCGTATCAGCTTCTTCATCATAGACCACGAGAAATTCCGCACGTCCGAAACGTGCGTCCATAGGTGATTCCCAGTCTTTTCCTTTTGCCGTAAATGCTATTCTCATTTTTCACTCCTTAATATTTTTTTTAATAAAATCCAGCTTTCACTAATCCTGCTTTCCAGATTAGTGCCTTTGTATTCCACGATTGTTTTACCAAGCGTCATTGCTTTCGTAAATGCTTCGTCATAAGGGATATCCATAATGTGGTCGATTTTTTCCTCTTTCAGAAATTCTCTGATCTCTGCCGTGACTTCAGTATTCAGATCTGCTTTATTAATGATGCAGCCGGCTGCAATATGGAATTTTTTTACCAGTTGATAAACCCGTCTCAGGTCGTGCAGACCGGAAACAGTGGGTTCCGTGACCAGAACCACGTAATCAGCGCCGGAAAGCGATGAGACAACCGGACAGCCGATTCCCGGCGAGCCGTCCACGATGATATACCGGCTGTTTTGTTCTTCTGCCAGTCGTTTTGCTTCTTTTTTTACTTTCGCTACCAGTTTTCCTGAATTTTCAGCCCCGATCTTCAATTTCGCATGCACAAGACTGTTAGCGGCTTTTGTGCGTGATATATAGAATTTACCGACGTTTTGCTCTTCCATGATGATGGCATCTGCGGGACAGGCATAGTGGCAATATCCGCAACCTTCGCAATTAAGGTTATTGACCTGATACTTTCCGTCAATCAAATCAATAGCCTTAAAACGGCAGATACGGGCACATTTTCCGCAGTGCAGACATTTTTCTTCCGCGATCCCGGCAAGCTGTCCGCTGTAAAAATCTTCCGCATAAGCCCAGTCCGGCTGCAGCAAAAGATGCATATCGGCAGCATCAACATCACAATCGGCGACGATGACCTCTTCCCCACCGAGCATGGCATAAGCTGCCGTGATCGAGGTTTTGCCTGTACCGCCTTTTCCGGAAATGATCACTATTTCTTTCATTTTCCGCCTCCCTGCTGCAAGTTTGAAATGTAATCAGCAACCAGTTCCAGTTGTTTTCGGAATTCAGGGAATTTTTCATATACCAGTTCGCCACGGGAATAAAGTTCAGCAATACGCCGGTCATTGGGGAATTTAGCTAAAATATCAATCCCGTTCTTATGACAATAATCGATGACCTCATCATTGCCGATGCCATATCTATTGATAACTACGCCAAATTGTTTTTTAAGCTCCTGCATAGTTTCCACGGCAAGTTTCAGATCATGCAGTCCAAATGGCGTAGGTTCCGTGACCAGAATCACAAAATCGGCATCTTTAGTTGCTTCGATAACGGGGCAGGAAGTTCCAGGCGGGGCATCGAAAAGCAGGATATTATCAGCAGAGAAATTTTCTGCCACGTAAGTAAGAGTCTGCGCAATAAGCGGAACAGCCTGTTCCTGACCGATATCCAGCCTGCTTTCGATAAAACTCAAACTGCCTTCTTTCCAGTGCTTCAGTTCACCCATTTTCCTAAAATCCATCGGTAAAGCGTTTGTGGGGCATAATTCGCTGCAGGCATAGCAGCTATGACATAATTCCGGAAAAACCATGATCTGTGTGCCCAGACTGATGATGGCATGAAAATGACAAACCTGCTGGCAGCGTCCGCAAAAAGTGCATTTCTCCTTATCCCAGACGGGGATCATCTTATGTTTATCTTCACTGTGAACAAGTTCACCGGTAATAAATAATCCCGAATTCGGTTCTTCCACATCCAGGTCAATCAGCGCAACATCCTGTTTTCCGGCAAAAAAACTCGCCAGATTAGTGGAAAGAGTGGTTTTCCCCGTTCCACCCTTTCCACTGGCAATGGCGATTTTCATTTAGACACCCCTGCTGTTAAGAAGTTCTTCCCGAATCATAGTTGTACCGCATTTCGGGCATTTGATCTGAGTGCAGGGAATACCTCTTTCGTGAGGAACCTTCGTGCCGCATTTTGCACATACGCAAGAACCGCCGATTCCGAAAGCACCACCGCTATTACGTCCTCTACCGCCTCCACGTCCAAGACCGCGTCCTGATCCATTTAAAAAATCATCCATCTTTATCTCCTTTCAGCAGAATTGATTCTGCTGTAAATTTTTTTATTCGTTATTTTCGCGGCAACAGTCACCATGACCTAATTCTTCTGCCAGGCTGATGATATTTTCCGATCCGCACTCACGACATTTTGTGGTTCTATTATGAATATCCTGGTAAAAATATGCGCCGCAGTCCTGACATCTGACTAAATCGCTTTTAAAATGAAAATTCCCGCCGTTTATTTCCAGCCGACGGCATTCAATCAGAAAAATGGCGACATTATGCCGCGCTTTCTTGATCAGCCGCGTGAAAGTCGGGCGCGAAATATTCATTTTCGCAGCAGCTTCCTCATGCTCCAGTTCTTCATAATCCGCCAGCCGTATTGCCTCATATTCATCAACCGTTAAGGCGATTTCTTTCAGCATATTTCCCGACACGCCAGCCGGCTTAAACGTTAACCGGTGAGGTGGATACATCACCACGCGGCATTTCCTGGCATTTCTCATAGGCACTCCTTAATGAACTTATGTGCACTTAATTTAATGAACATAAGTTCGTCAAGACTTTTTTCAGGTGAATTGACAAAAGGGATGATTTCATTGGAATATATAAATAAGAGAAAGGCGATAATTAGGTTGATAATAGAAATTATCTGAGAGTGGTATTACATCTTCTCTTGATTTTTCTACCCGGTAATTTCTTCCTGATATTTCTGGAAGTTATTACATTCAGTCTGGTAAACTCATAGGCTTATTAAGTATCACATTATCGGCAATATCTAAAACTATAGCTATTTTAGGAGCATCAGTTTACATATCTCCAGCTTACTTCCATATTTCATTACGGCCAGGTATATACCTGTTGCCACCTGGTTACCCTGCAGGTTATTTCCGTCCCAGGTGATATTAATCACTTTGTCAAGGTTGCTTCCGTCAATATCATCCTCAAATAAGTTCCGAATTTTCTGGCCTTTTAAATTATATATATCAATAGTAACATAGCAGGGCTCTTCCAGGCAGAAACTTAATGTTGTTTTGGGATTAAAAGGATTGGGATAGTTTCCGATTAATCCATAAACTAAAGGAATCATTGGATTCTCATTATTTCCAGCTTCAGGTATCGTTAAAGTAATGGGACCGTAGGTTTCGGTTAATCCGCTGTAGCTAACACTTTCCAGCCAGTAAAAATATGTTTCACCATTCACAAAATCATATTCATCTATATATTGATAACTGGTCAATTCCGTAGTACAGCCTGCTCCTGAAACCAGTTGAGTATTGAGCATTACGGAACTGTTGATATTTTCTTCAATATTGCGATATATATTCCATCCGGAATTATTAATTTCACTTAGAGTAGTCCACTGCAAAAGTGGTTGATTATTACTGAATATAGACGTGAAGGAAGTAAGTGAAACCGGTAACGGGTCATCATCATTGGTAGTAAAATTCCAACCTGAGCTACTATCAATTCCGGCATAATCATCACCAGTCATATCCTTTATAGCCCCGGAATCTATTAAAATAAAGTAATCCGTCAGCATGGATAAGTTAGAATCGAGGTGAATTGATAATTGAGCTCCATTTATGGTAACATTATCTGAGTTAACATCTATAGTGCTTAAAAGGCTTTGAGGAGAACTATAATAGATATTAATATTACCTGTTCCTTTTTGTACATTTTCGGCGAAATTCATCACCAGATCAGTATTGACTGCTGCATCTGTGCTGCCATGAGGCGGATATAATGAGGATATTGCGGGACCTAACTTCTCAAATAGATTACACTCTATATATTCCCAGGAATTCATCGGGTAACCAACAATATTCCATATTTTATTGGTGCCGGAAGGTGCTACTTTCAGAACTTCTGAACCATCAGGCGTCCCTCCACCTAAAGAAAGATTTATTGTGGCTGTGGTATTACCGGCAGTGTGCACAATTGTGAATGATGATAATGTGGCAGAACCACCTGTAATCGTGCATGAGAAATCAGAATTACTTAGAGCTCCAACATCATTCCACTCAGTAAACATATCAGAATTAAACCCTACAGTAGCTGATGCATTATTTGAGGCAACGATCAGCTCAGTGAATTTTGGCATAAGATCATCTAAGAAGACGGCTCCAGTTGTCTCCGAAACTGACATAGCATTACCGTCACAATCATATATAGATGTACCGTTTGACGGCTTGATTTCAATTGTTTCCAAGCCATTCGGGGTAACAGGGATACTTAACAAGCACCGAATTATCGACTCCCCACCATCAAGATAAGTTACTGAAGTAGTGGTTACTTCCCATATTGTTACGCCTGTAGCAGTACCACTATTCTTGGTAAACAGTAACTGAAAGTCTGAAGATTGCAGAGCACCTAATCCATCAGCAGTGTTATATACTCCTTCAATCATTTCAATATCGATATATTTCCAATCACTCTCATTATCCCAAAGCCCAAATGAATGTGAAACTATTACAGGTGACAGGTCAATATCCTTAAAATACGGTTCATAATCAACTTCACCCGGTGATTCTAAAATATTATCAGAAGGATCCGTATCTCCCCACCAGTTTCTTTCGGCATTTATTGATACAGTATTATAATTTTCAACTAAAACAGTATTCGTATCAAAACCGGTAAATATATTGCCATTTATCACAATATCACCATCATCGCCCTGAAACGAACCCGGGAATGTCAGACAACTGATGTAGCTTCTGGTTTCACCACTTCCATCAAATATATTATTGGTAATAGTCAAATTTTCTCCGCGATTTAATTCCATAAACCTACCGGTATCAGCTGAACCTGTATGAAGTATCCGGCAGTCGGTAAAGGTTAATAGAGCTGCATTTGAACCGACATCATCGGGAATATAAACAGCTCCACAAGCAGCATTACGAATAGTTACTCCGCTGATAGTGACATTAGATGAACCACTGATAATATAGACAAAATCAGCCGGATATGATGATGCTCCATTGCCGTCTATGAATACTTCATCTCTACCTGAACCTGAGATGTGAATATCTTTGCTGGCAATTGACAATCCGTGTTCATAATATGTTCCTGCATGTATGACTACATTATCGCCGTCATCCGCATCGGATATTGCTGCTGCAATTGTAGAATATGTTTGACTCTGTCCCACATGCAGATCATCTGCATTAGGTTCTAACCGAAAAACAGAGACTGACTTTTGTGCCATTTCGTGATAACTTCCACCCCAGTCCATTTTATGATTAAAATGATCCCAGGTGTCTTTGATATATATTTCTTCCGTGGTATCATTATAGCCAAATCCCACCATGGTGTGCCCGATAACATGAATCATTACTGGGCGACCTGCATCTATTTCTGCCTTGTATTGCTCAAAAGTGAATCCCAAACCCGGAGTTGTGTCCGGATAACCATAAATAATTTGAGAAAAGTTGCCATTGGTTTCTATTGAACAACCTCGAGACTCGAAAAATTCTCTAAAACCATGGCACCCATCAATATCATCCGGCTCACAACCTGTATAGTCATATAGCGGATTACCAGTTCCGTAATTGTAAAATGTAGTTCCTCCATCACTATTACCATATACAGACTGATTTGTTCCCATAAAATCAGCAGTACAATCTGCCCATTCATGTTGTGTCCAGCCATTTACGATGTATGGGTCAGGTCCTGTATTACCAGATTCAATCCAGTAATCATCTACATGTCCTCTGGTTGCCAGTCCATCATAGCCTTGATGTGTTGCGCTTAAAGGACATTCTTTGTATCCCCATACGGCATTAGTTAAGGGCATATTGCCGGAATTTGTCGGTCCTGTATAGATATTCGGATAGCCATGAGTGTCATAATATGCAGCTATCATAGCGGCTGAAGTAGCCGAACAGCCATAGCACCAGTCAAAAGCTGGAAAATCATCTAGATAAGTTATACTACGCGACTTTGGTGGTAGGTCTATTGCAGGCATTAAAACGTCTGGAGGTGGATTTGATGGTTCTTTATAACCAATAATTATTCTACCATCTGGCAATTCCACAATGAATTCTCCAGGAAGAAGATCATAGCCAATAAGCCCAAGGGAAAGTAAATAAAAAGAAAACAATAAAAACAACTTCTTCATATTCCACTCCTAAATAGATGAAGCAAATGCTGCTAATTCACAACTTCTTAACTTATTTTATGTAAAATCAACAATCCGCAAAGAAATTACCTTTAAGTGAGAACGAACAATACTGATGTAATCTGCTATTTCCATAAATATTTGCAATTGGTGCCTTGCGTCGTCTCAGAACCAGATTTATTTCAATAACTCAATTTCCATTACGGTTTCACTTATATTCAGTATTTTACTTTATTTTCACTATTGCATTAATTCATAAAAACATTTCTTTCTTGCATACTAAAAGTTTACTTTTAAAAATTCTGTCAACTAATAAAATCCCAAAATCTCGCATCCCCCCGAAATTTAATAAAAATATCAATTCCGGTTGAGTTTCTTTTCCCTAAAAGGGATAAATTTGTATAGCATATGGTTGGATCGGTACTCCGAGACTACCATATGAATGATGCATCCCCCCTCCCCATCGGCGCTGTGGGCCGATGGGGAGGGGGGGATGCATTTTTTTTACATAAGGTATCACCTGCGGTGCAACCTTACGCTAGACAAATATATCCAGTACCGGGAATTATAAGAGATAAATCCTAAATATTATTTTATTAAATAAGAAGTTACACCATATCCTGAATAATAAAACGGGGGGATGCCAGATAAAATCCCAAAATTCGCATCCCTTCCTTGGAGACTGTTCAACATCAGGAATTCCTTTTCAGTAAGTTATATTGAATGAGAATAATAATACTGCAAAGGTTTACGTTTTCTTGACAGAAAGGCTCAAATCTCTCCTTTTATAAAGCATTAAGAAAGCGCTTCCGGTCGTTTATTTCTTCTTTTCCACAATGGGGATATTTATTTGTTGGAAAATAGAAAAGCCACCCGGCGAACAGCGAGCCGAACGCCGGGGAGAGTGAAGCTAATATTTTATTCTACAAACAGATAAGTCCTACGGACTAATAAATATTCGCTAAACTATTTCTGTAGAATGATTTTATCAATTTAGCTTATATGGGATTAAGCCCACTTTGTGCAGTAAGTTTTTACAAAGAGTGCTAATCCCCAAACATCGGGATGAGTGCAGAGAAGTTAGAAAATGTTCAGTGAATATTTTTGATTTTTATGATCATTTTGTAACTTTTTCTGTGCCAGAAACCTGGTGCTATTTGTGAAATCCTGCTGCACAAAGAGGGTTTAATTTAATAAAGGCAGACAGCTTTAGAAAGAAATCCATATATTAAAATCTGATAAAGAGTTCTATTGAACAGTCCTTCCGACATTCTTTACAAATCTCAACTATTTTGGATTTCTTTTCCCTGAAGGGGATATATATAAAAGAGAAATCTTATACCACATTAATTTATTGGAAATTAATCCAATTATGAATAATAGCAGGAGGATAAACCAGTTTTATTGAAACTGTATCATCACATCAGTTTTTTAAATCGTGCTAAATCAGAGTAAGTAAAAGTTTTGGTTACTTATCATCCAGCATCTTCCGTTTTTTCATGATCTTTAATATAACATAAATAAGCAGTGAAAATATGAAAAGCACCCACAGCCAAATGTCATCGATGACAAAAGAGCCTTCTTTCACCCATTCGCCGACATTTTCCATAATAAAAATAATGAGTACAAAGGCAAAAAAACCATCTTTCTCTTTCCTGAGTACTTTCCTGAGATGAAAGCTTTCGGCAGGCTTAACATAATTTTTAAAATTCGGAAAAACCGGTGGTACTTTTGCTGCCCAGTCCAGGTATAAATCATCGAATTTGCGTCTTAGAAACTGCTCTTCAGCATACATAATCCTTTCATAATATATCCAGAAACTCAGGGTAAATATAATTATAAAATATAAATTACCGGTAAACATACCAATACCCAGCCACATAAGAAAATTTCCCAGGTAAAGGGGATGCCGCACGAGGGAGTAACTGCCGGTAGTATTAACCGATTCCGCAACCTGTCTTTTTGTATTCCTGCCGGAGGTTCTGTTTGCCGAATATCCCACCGTTAACACCCTGATACTAAATCCCAGCAGACAGACCAGCACACAGAATATCTCATATATTTCATAAATCAGTGTCTCTTTGTTTCCCGTATTGTGCAGTTCAGATAAAATATGAACTCCTAATCCTGCCACCAGTACTACTAACGGAAAGTAACTGCGGTATCTGAAGAGAAAATTACCTTCTTTTTCCAGTTCTTCCTGTAATGCCATATAAATCCTCACTTTTTATTACATTTCACCATAGTGAAATCTATGCATTTTCCGTTCCTCTATCCTTAATTACACAATCTTTTTCTGTCGATATCTGTCAACCCTGCCCTATATCTGTTCCTATATCCAGTCAATGCAGTTCATATGCGGAGACGTTTGTGCAATAGGTCTTCCGCACAAAATTTGATAATAGGTTAAATTTGTAGAATTACCTGAGATAGAAATTAATTGATATAGTGAAAACAGCGTAACAATAAAATTAAGAAAAAATAGCCAGGCACAAAGCCGGTTTTTTTTTAATATGTATTTTTGCCAACAATCAGATTGTCTCCCCGGAGGGTCAAAAATTATAATCAAGCGATTAAATCAATATCCCTGCCATCTATGAGTAAATAATATAGTAGCATTTAATGAGAAATTACTCAGAAAGACCTAACAGATATTATTGCCGTTCCGAGGATTAGATCCAGGTTAAGCTATAAAATCATTTTGTGCAGCAGGAGTACACAAAATGAGTTTATTAAGAAGAGACAGAAACGTGAATTAATAATATTATAGAAAATGCCCGGTTAAACCGGGCATATCTATCGAAAAACACCAAATTTAAAATTGGCACCCCATAGGGGAATCGAACCCCTGTTTCAGGACTGAGAATCCCGCGTCCTGGGCCACTAGACGAATGGGGCGCAAGAATGTGCATATATTTTTGAGGTTCTATAAGCCGTCAAGCTAATTCCGTTCAACCACAGGGATTTTAATAATGAAGCAGGCACCATCCTCAATATTTTCAGCGAAAACCTTTCCGTTAAAATTAAGTTCGATGATGTGCTTTACGATATATAATCCCATCCCCGTACCCTTTGAAGCTTCCTTAGTAGTAATATAAGGTTCAAAGATATCATCAATAATGGCAGGATCAATGCCTCCGGCATTATCCTGAAAAATGAGACAGCCCATCCCGTCATTTATTTCAGCAGTCAGCCTGATCATGGGAGCAGCAATATTCCGAGGTTGATAGGCGTCCTTGGCATTATTCATAATATTAATGATTACCTGGAAAAGTTCATTAGGCGTGCCATAACAGAAGAAATCATCCTTGACCTCGATGTTGTAAGCAATATTTCGGGCCGAGAAAGTACAACTGACGAATTCCACAGCACGTTTGAGAATCTCGCTGACGTTAAAGACAAGCTTCTCTTTTGCGGGATTGAAGAAGTTCTTGAAATCATCAATAGTCTGCTCCATGTAATAAATCAGATTATCGATAACTTTCATCTTTTTTTGAAAATATTCCTCATTGAGTTCATCAAATTCATAAGCATCAGCAAAATCCTGAATAATAATACCGATAGCATTTATAGGCTGCCGCCACTGATGAGCGATATTACCGATCACCTCCCCGACAGCTGAATGGCGTGACTGAATCATTATCATGCTGTCCTTGCGTCTAATGTGATCAATCTCAGCATTCGTGCGCTCCTGAAGTTGTTGCTGCAGTTTCTGGTACATATCCAGAACAATGTGTTTTTTCTTTCTTTTTTCTTCCAGTTCCAGGTTTTTTTTCTGGAGAAGCTCAATCCGCTTTTTCCTCAGATTATGCCGCTGTAAGAGAACGATGATGCCTAAAAGTGAAACGATGAAGATGCAAATACCAACAAAGTAGAGCATTTTGTTCGATTTGAGTTTATTATCGCTGATAGATTTCTCAAAGGTTAGGAGTTCAATATCCTGAGCTTTGCTTTCCAGATTGTAATAATACTGGATATCCTCCTGATGGCTGCGTTTTTCCTCAATGTAAAGAGAATCAATTACAGCCTGTCTAAGATCAAGGTAATATAATGCCTTTTCGTAATCCTGCACATATTCATAATGTTCGATGAAATCACTGTAAACATCTTTAAGTTGAGGTAGAAATGAATTTTCCAGACATATCTGACGAGCCTCTTCCAATAAACTCAACGCTTTAACCGGATTTTCATCAAGATACAGCAATCCTATGTTGGCTAGAGTAGTAACGTATCCTGGAGAATCTATAACTTTTAGACTTAGAGAGTGTTCAAAATATACTTTAGCCTCTGGAAAATCCTGAGTTATCAAATATAAATTACCCAGATTATTAGCAACCATAGCCTGCTCCAGTCTGCTGCCATATACAGCCAGGAGTTTTTCCGCTTTCAAATAGCAGGAGAGTGCGCTTTCCTGGTCATTCATTTCATTATACAAAGAGCCGAGATTATTATAGAGCATGCCCAGTTCATCTTCGCGATTCTCTTCCAGGCGAATTGTTTCCGCCTGGTGAAAATAGCTCAGACTAAGATCAAATTCTTTCAGATATTTATGACATATAGCCAGGTTATGAAAGATTTTATATTTGAAGTCAACACCGGTTTTTTTTTCCACAAAAGCCTGGGAGGATTCATATTTTCGGATAGCCATGCGGTAATAGCCGCGATTGAAATAGATATTACCCTGGTGAAATTCGGTGATCATCATAGAGATTTTATCATCATTAAGCCAGGCAATCTCGTATGCTTTTTCCAGAAACTTAAAACAAGTGTTATCTCTTGATTCTTGAGAAGAACCCAATCCGCGGAAAATATTATATAACCAGAGAATGCCATAATGCACTTTTGAATTATCAACTCTTTGTATTTCTTTCTCCAGCCAGTTCAAGTAATTATCCATGGAATCTGTTTGAGTGGAATATTTTGCCAGGTCAGCCTTCACCATCTCCCGGGCCAGAGGAGATGTAAGGTCATCAAATCTGCCAGACCATTTATCGCCGGCAAAAAGCGCTATAGAAATAACAAGTAGCAGGAGCAGCAGTTTAGAAGATGATCTTAACAAGAGCACCTCCAGCCTCGTTGCGAATTGAAATTGCACCCAGAAAACGGGTTTGCACAATTTCCCTGGCGATATAGAGCCCTAATCCGCAGGAATCCGCATCTTTTTTGCTGGTGACAAAGGCATCAAACACATTTTCGAGCAGTTCTACTGGAACTCCTCCGGCATTATCAGTTATTTCCAGAATCACTCTGCCAAATTCGCTGCGGAGTTTAATTCTGATTTCCGGATTCGGAGTGTCATTAACCTGAAAAGCATCCAGAGAATTATGGATAATATTCAAAATGACCTGGGAAAGTTCATTGGGATAACCCTCGATCTTTAGATCCGGCTCGTTATCCTTAAAGACGATATTGATATTGTATTTCTGAAAATATTCCGCCACAAAGTCGATAGATTTATTGATTATGTCCTCCACGTAAAAAAGTGAAGGACTCTGGTGGGGTCGGAAGAAATCTCTGAAATCGTCTATTTTATCAGACATTTCATACAATATCTTCATGCTGTTAGAGACTATTTCTTCCAGAATATTACCATCTATCCGATTATACTCAAAATCAGTTTTCAGTCGTGTCAGTTGTTCTTGAATACAGACCAAATTCTTTTTCCATTTCATGGATATATTTTCGATCATATCACTTAATGCCACATACCTTGATTGAATAATCAAAATATTATCCCTGTTTCTGACTTCAGTAATTGCCTGCTCAAATTTTTCAGTGAGAGAATTCCGGAAATTTTCCAGATCATTGATTTTTATTCTCAGTTGCTCATTAGCTTTCTCAATATCCTGGTTAAGATCTTCCATACTCAACTGGTACTTTTTTCGGAGAATATAATTACGAAACAGGAAAATACCTGTAACCAGACAGGTTACAACAAGAATTCCCAGTACAATGATATTAGTTTTTGATTTTTTCAGTAATATAGAATTTTCCATATTCTGTGTTTCCAGAAGGGAAACTTGAGCAATTTTGTTCTTATGATTAAGTAAAGCTTCCATTTCCAGAAGCTTCTCTTCTGTTTGCATATCCAGAATGCTGTCCTTTGTGGCATAGAAATTCTTCTTCATTTCATAAGCATTTTTGATATTTCCGGCTTTTTCTTCGAGTAATGCCAGGTTCTCATAAGCTTTCGAGATAAGGGATAAAGAATTAAGCTTAAGCGCAGAAACCAGTGCCGAATCGGCAGCAGCTTTAATTTGAATATGGTTTTTATTTCCTTCTCTATTTACAGCTACTGTTACCAGATTATTAAGTGAGTTAACCATTCCCCACTCATCAGCGAGACTTTTCTCAAGCAGCAGGGCACGACGGTAATAAATTACGGCAGTATCCCGCTCTCCGATATCCGCATAAAGATTGCCAAGGTTATTGTAAATTCGGGAAATAGTGAGAGTATCTGAGGCTTCCTGCGCTTTCTCCAGGGCAATTAAATATTTCTCTTCAGCTTCCTCGTTTTTGTTCTGTTCGAGGAGTACAGAAGCAATATTCATATAGGTAAGGGCAGCACCTTTAATATCAGATGCAGCCTCTTTCAATTCCAGAGATTCGGAAAAATACTTAAGTGCCTGCTCATAATTGCCGGATAATTGCAGGACAACAGCAATATTGTTTATCAGCCGGCTGTAAAGAAAATTACGTCTGTTAGAACCCAGATAGTCTAAAGCCTCATGATAATAAGTTAAAGCATCTTCATATTGTCCCAGACTGTTATAGCAGGAGCCAATCTGCTCAAAAGTTGATGCCAGTGAGAAATCATCAGGATAGTTTTTGGCAGCCTGCAGAAAATCTTCTATTGCAGAAAGATATTCTGACCTGCTTTTGTGGCAGTAACCCTTATTAAAATACATAGGAGCGGCAAAACTACATTTCTTATCTTCATCCAGATGATTGCATTTACTTGATTTCAGATAGTGCAGCAGATAGTCTGAATAATCATTGCTTATCTCATGATTGAACTCGCGGTAGTAATAAGAAAGCCTGGTATAAGCATTCAGCAGTTCTTCACCTTCAAGGTTTGAAAGAACTGCCTGCAGCGAATCAGCGCTCTGCTGGCTGTTTATCGGCACTAAAGCAGCACTGGAATTAATGCCCAATAACAGCAGTAATACTAGTAACCCTAATTTATTTTCACTTTTTCCCATTATCGTTTCATCATTTTTTTATTATCTTATTTGTCAAACTAAATTGAATTTAGTGAATCGTGAGTCGTGTGCCGAAAACAAAAATCCCGGTACGCCGAGTCTCAGCTCGGTTCTTCATAGTCAGGATTATTATCCTATAAGCCCAATTTTTTGTTCACTTTCCCCGCCGAGCATACACTAAATAAATTGTCATAATTCATAAGAGCTGGATAATTGGTTTAATAAGGAAGATAGTTATGGAGAAAGGAATAAAACTTGCTTTGGCAAGGATCAGGGGTTTAAAAGTAACCCTGGATCAGGCAGCTTATAATGAATTAGTTGTGTGCGCTGATAAGTATTATGAAAGCTATCAGGACACAGCGCCCGGTTCAGTCCCCAGGATTGAAACTGCCCGGTCTCTTTTTAAAAAGATTGGCCTTGATCCCACCAAACGCCGTCCTTCTTCGGAAGCGCTGCTGCGAAGAGCCTTAAAAAAAACAGGATTTTACAGCATTAATAACCTGGTGGATACGGGAAACTGGTGTTCACTGGAATTTCTGCTTCCGATCTGTGTATATGACGGCAGCAATGTTATCGGTGAAGTAAGTGCCAGACTGGGTATGAAAGATGAAGGCTATATTGCCATTGATGGTAATTATCTTGACCTTTCACAGCGCTATCTGGTTTATGATGAACTGGGAGCAATGGGCAGTCCGATCAAGGATTCTCTGCGCACCCGGGTTACGGAAACCACGCAGGAAGCTGTGTTGCTGATATATGCACCGGCAGAGTTAACTGATGAGATTCTGCAGAAATATCTGGATATATTCATCAGTCGGACTGTTACTTTTTGCGGTGGTGAATTGCTATTAAAAAAAATCATTGAAATTGTCATTGATTAAGGAGATGAAATGAAGCATTATGTATTTATTATTATATGCCTGATTACCAGCAGCCTGATAACGGCAGACCTGGTAATTGATCTACCTCAATATATGCCGGAAATTAACCACATGAAGGATATTGACTATCAGATGATATATCTACCAGAAGCAATGTTACGTGGCGAAATGGGGGAGCCAGCGCTTCCCTGGATGGCACTTTCCATATTACTGCCTCCCGGAGAGGAAGCTGTGCGAATGGAACTGGAATTTTCCAATCCCATTATCAGGCAACTTTCCAAGGATATTTATCCCAATCAGCCGGTACAGCATTTTCAGGCTCAGGAGCCTGTGCAATTCATGCGAAATGCTGAATCATACACTCAGGATGCCTTCCTGCCTGCAATATCAAAGGGCACCCTGGAAAATGAATCCTGGTTTGGTTTTAATATTCTACTCACCAGCTATTGTCCTGTGCAATATAATCCGTTGCGAAAAGAAATGCGCTATTATAAAGAAGCGCGGTTAAAGGTGATAACTCAATCACAAAACAGAACAGGCCTGAATAGAGCAGCTTTCCGTACTGAAGACAGAGCAGAACTTGTTAAACAACTGGTCATAAATCAACAGCAGATTAACAACTATAGCCTGCGGGACAACCGTGAGCTGAATACGGATCTGCTCATAATCACTCCCGCAGAATACATTGATGATTTCCAGAACCTGCAGAATTATTATCAACTTTATGGCTGGCAGGTGGCATACGTATCAACGGAGTATATTGAAGAAAATCTGCCGGGAATAGATCTTCAGGAAAAGATTCGTAACCATATAATCAACGAATTTAATGAGAACGGCATAAGTTATGTGCTGCTGGGGGGTGATGTTGAATATATACCCTATCGCGGTTTTTATTGCCAGGTGGAATCTACTACACTTTATGAGGATACGGATATTCCTTCCGAGCTTTACTATTCTGCTCTCGACGGTAACTGGGATACAGATAATAATGGAATATTTGGTGAAATAGGAGAAGGTGACCTGCTGCCGGACGTTGCCGTTGCCAGATTGCCCTTTTCCGATGAAACCGAACTTGCTACTATGCTGGCCAAAATGATAAGCTATACCCAACAGCCGGTAAATGATGACCTGAATAAACCTCTTCTTCTGGGTGAACACCTCTGGCTTGATCCCCTGACTTACGGAGCGGATTATCTTGACCTGATAATCGGATTCCATGATGATAATGGTTATAGCACCCTCGGTATTCCCGAAGATGATGAATATATATATCTTACGGACCGCGATCAGGGACAGTGGAGCGTGCTTGATTTCTTTGCTGCCCTGTCTGAAGGAGTATCTTTTGTGCATCATGCCGGGCATTCCAGCAGTGACTACATGATGCGTATGCATTCGGAAGATATAATTGAAAGCAATTTTTCACTACTGAACGGGATTGACCATAATATGCCCGTCCTATATTCGCATGGCTGCATCTGCGGCGGATTCGATTATGAAGACTGCATAGCCGAAGAAGCATTAAAATTGCCAGTATTCACTCCTGCCTTCATTGGTAATTCCCGTTACGGCTGGTTTAATGAAGGTCAGACGGAAGGTCCTTCCGGCCATATACATCGCGAATTTGTGAACAGTCTTTATAATGATAAAGAAAATCATATTGCTATGGCACACCTGCTTTCCAAAGTGCGCACCGCACCTTGGCTTACGGCGCCTGGACAGCATGAATTCGGAGCTATCCGCTGGTGTTTTTATGACTGCAACGTCCTGGCAGATGCCGTGATGCCCATCTGGACATCTGCACCTCAGGGTGTAACAGTTAATTATCCCAGCCAGGTGAACAGCAACTCTCAGGGGATCAGCATTTACATTGAATATCAGCATTCTAATGAACCAGCAGCAAATTTCCGCGCTGTGCTGCTGCAGGATGACATTATAATTGGCAAAAGTGTTGCCGATACCCTCGGTATCTGCGATATAGAAATCGAAGCAGAGATTATCCCCACTGATGATATTATTCTTTCTGTTTCCGGTTATAACATCCTGCCCCAGCAATATCCAATAAGCGTTATTACCACACCTGCAACGGAAAATGATATACCTGTCTCTCCCCTGCATCTTATAAATTATCCTAATCCCTTCAATCCCAGCACGGAAATCTCATTTGACCTTGAAACTGCTCAGCAAGTGGAATTAAGCATTTATTCCATCCGGGGTCAGTTAGTGAAAACCTTACTAAAAGCATCTCTCTCTGAAGGCTATCATGCCATGAACTGGGACGGCACAGACAGCAACGGCAGCATGGTAAACAGCGGTATCTATATAGCCCGGCTGCAGACTTCCAAGCAAAAAGAAGAAATTAAAATGCTGCTGGTTAAATAGGGACTGGGAACTCGGGACTGGGAACTCGGAACTCGGAACTCGGAACTCGGAACTGGGAACTCGGGATTGGGAACTCGTGACTGGGAACTCGGGACTCGGGACTGGATAACAGGGACGGAATGACTGATTGACTTCTTTGAAAACATAACTACTTGACTGCTTGAGGAAAAAACTCTGTGATAGGGAATACAGGGTGAATTAATATTCTTTTGTTATAACAATTGTCCTAATTCAGGAGAGTAAATTCAGAACACCTGACCTCATAAAAGGTAACTAAATTGTAATACTATACATTTCAATACATTATCTCTTATTCACATTTTATCCCTTGCCAAAATAAAGATTTATAATTGAACTTAATTTTTGAAAATCATGGAGGATATA
>JAIPGO010000057.1 GCA_021736135.1 Candidatus Cloacimonadota bacterium | reverse complement strand
TATCTTAGTCCGTAGGACTTATCTATTTGTAGAATATATCGTTACCTGCCCAATTTCTCCACCCCGGCGACGGGCAAAGCCCGTCGCCGGGGTGGAGAAATTGTGTGATGTTTCCATTTCTACAATTAAATATCCCCTACGGGGAATGAGACAATCAAAAGCATTATCTGCTTAAAATGCTGACTAGCGCCACTGACTTGCGTCACATTAGACTGGGAAAAGTTAATATGTGCAGTATTATTGATCTAATTCAGTATAAGTTATTAAAATGAGTAGTATAATAGTGAACAGTATCACTACACGTTATTCAGGATAATTGAAATAAAATATTTACATGTCAGTGATGATTTCTTAAGGATCGAATATTTTATTTGACAGGAATAATTATCTTATGTAAATACATAAGCGATTTCTAAAGAAATTAAGAGTCTTATAAAAGCAAAGGTGGTGTATGGGATATTTACATTTTGGGATCAGGTTTCTATTTAATCATCTGCTTTTTCATAAAACAACGCCTCTGATCTGTGGTCTGGTGGTTACTAACGGCTGCAACCTGCACTGCCGTCAGTGCCGGATCCCGGGTCGCGGGCTTATGAATCTTAGCTTTGAGGAGATCAAGAGGGCGATTGATTCTTTTTATCAGGAAGGCGGGCGTACGCTCTATATCCAGGGTGGCGAACCATTTATCTGGCACGATAGAGATTTTACGCTTGATGATATCATCAAATATTCACATCAGGCAGGTTTTTTCAGCAGTATAATTTATACAAATGGCACTTTTCCTTTGAATTCCACGGCAGATACCATCTTTGTCAGCGTGGATGGTCTGCAGAAAACACATGATATGCTGCGGGGCGAATCCTTTGAGCTGATAATGAAAAATATCCAGGCATCACTGCATCCTTCTCTTTATATTAATTTCACGATCAATAATCATAATAAAAATGAGATTGAGGAATTTTGTGCTTTCATTAAAGGATTAAAGCAGATAAAAGGCATCTTCTTCTATTTTCACACCCCGTATTACGGGATTGATGAGTTATATATCGAGCCGGCGGAAAGAAATGAGATCATGCAGAAACTGCTGAAACTGAAAAAGAAATACCGGATTTTAAATTCCACAGCAGGTTTGAGATCAGCTATCAGAAATGACTGGAAGAGACCCCTCAATATCTGCCGGGTTTATGAAGAAGGCAAAACTTACGAATGCTGCCGCTATCCGGGAAACCCGGAATTATGCCGCAACTGCGGATATCTGAGTTATGCGGAAATTGATCAGTCCTTGAAATTGAAACCTTCCGCGTTACTTAATGCGCTGAAATATTTTTAATTTATTGGAGAAATATGAAAGAAAATGTGAATATTCTAATATTTATACTATTTATTTTAGCAGCAGCGTCTCTTTTTGCTGCTGAGATATCACCGGAATACGAATTTATTCAGGATGATTCCAGTTATTCCTTTCGCAGCAGAATAGCAGTCAAGGCAACGCCGGAATGTCTGCTGAATCTGATCTATGATTTCACCAGGATCCCGGAATATTCAGTTGGCGTGAAATCTCTGGAAATGGTCAATGAAGGTGAAAACTGGTATGATGTCTCATTTATCTATCAAAATCTTCTCCTGCTGAAGAATTATTCACTCTGGCGCAGAACGATGCAGCGCGAGAAGAACCGGATTTTTTTTGAGATGCTGGATAACAGTAATAATTTGAGTTTTATCCCGGAACTGCTTGCCTCGCATGGATATTATCAGATATTGCCTGAGGAAGATGGGTGCATTGTGGAAATTTATCAGCAGTGTATATTGCAAAGCTGCCTTATAGATGGTGTTTACATCCATAAGGCTGAAGAGGAAGCGAAGAAATTCATGGAGGTTTTCCGGGAATTCTTGATCCGGAATTGTGAAAATTAGGTTGTTTGACAAGGGGAATTTTATATGTTAGAGAATTATATCAGGAGAAGCTGCAGCCGTATCTTTACGGGTGAACAGGAAATTGCCTTGAAAAACGAAGTTCCCTCGCTTGCCGAATTGCACGAAAAATTTCAGGATATTGAGGAAACCGGTATCTATCTGCATATACCCTTTTGTGAACAGATTTGCCCTTATTGCCCCTATAACAAAGAGATATATGATCCGGCAGCAGCCCAGGAATACGTTTCTGCCGTAAAAAAAGAGATAGAGCTTTATGCGGAAATTTTAAATAGAAAACCGGTTACATCATTTTATATCGGCGGCGGAACCCCGACGACCATGCTGCATAGTGGCTTGGAGGAAATGATAGGTTATATTTATGAAAAATTCAATATGCAGTGTGACATTCATCTGGAAAGCCATCCCAACCATCTGAACCAGGAAAATCTGGAAAAGATCAAAGCACTGGGCGTGCAGAATCTGAGTATCGGCATGGAAGCATTGCAGGATAGACATCTGAAAACGCTGCACAGACCGTATGATGCCGCAGCAGCGCAGGAAGCTGTCAACCGGGCGGTCAGCATGAATTTCAAATGCGTTAATGCCGATTTCATCTTTGCACTGCCGGATCAAACTGAGGAAGAAGTGAAAAAGGCGGGGGAGATGCTCGTTAATATAGGCGTCGATCAGGTGGCTGCCTATCCCTTATTCCGGTTTCCCTATACGAAGATGGGCAGCATGGGAAAAGTGGATAATTTTCATCTGTCCACGATTTTCAAGAGAAGAAAAATGCTCAGGATCCTCGAAAAAATATTTTACGGATCAGGATATGAAAGAAGCTCCGTCTGGGCATTTACCAGAAAAGGACAGGAAAAATACTGCTCAGTTACCGTTCCCCTGTATATCGGACTCGGTGCCAGCGGCGGCACCTATCTGAAAGATATTTTCTATCTCAATACTTTTAATGTTTCCGAATATATCAGTTCCATGGAAAAAAGAGGTAATGCCTTTGCCCTGTCTATCGATCTATCCGCAAAACTGCAGATGGCAGGCTGGCTATATTGGCGCATTTATGAAACGAAATTCCGCAAAGCTGATTTTAAGAAAAGATTCGGCAGGGATTTTGACACCCTTTTTGGCAGATACACAAAATTTTTAGCCCTGCTGGGATTCCTGAAAGATGACAGTGAACAGGTCATTCTCACAAATAGAGGCACCTTCTGGCTGCACGCCTTCGAGGATATTTTCTCCATAGATTACATCAGCACATTGTGGGGAACATCAAAACAGAATCCCTGGCCAGAAAAAGTTGTTTTGTAATGATAGATAAGTGATCAGTTAAGATGGACTTGCACCGCTAACGGTACTCCGTAAATGAGGCGTGAGCATCGACTAAAAATATCAGGCTATGTAACATTTTCGGGAACTTTGAAACTGTAGATTATCAGAAAAATTATTTGGTAGAGTTCGTGTTCTCGCCCCACTTGTGAGTACACCAGCGGTGCAAGTCCACATAAAGTAAATTTCCGTTAAAATTTAGTGGATCTGCCTGAATTATCAGTTTTCATTTGACATAAATCAATTTTCTGAGAATTTACCAGATGAAGAAAAAAGTAAGGAAATTTATTGGAGATTAATATGCCAGTGAAAAGAAAGATATCAGAATCAGTTCAGTCTTTTGATTTTGATGTCCCCTTGAAAGGAGAAATGTTATCTCCGATTGATGATGCACCTTTTTCCCCTGTTTACACAAAGGATAATAATATTCTTTATGAAGGAGATAGTATAAAATGGCTGCAGAGCTTGGAGTCTGAGACCGTTGACCTGATTTTTGCAGACCCTCCTTATAATATTAATAAAGCTGACTGGGATAAATTTGAAAGTCAGGAAAAGTATGTGGAATGGTCTTTGATCTGGATAAAAGAGGCAGCAAGGGTTTTAAAGAAGACGGGAACATTATATATCTGCGGTTTTTCTGAGATATTGGCGGATCTGAAGCATCCTTCCATGAAGTATTTTCAGGGTTGTAAATGGCTGATCTGGTATTATAAAAACAAGGCAAATCTGGGTAATGACTGGGGACGCTCTCACGAAAGTATTCTTCATCTGCGAAAAAGCAAAAAATTTACCATGAATATAGATGACGTACGTATTCCTTATAGCAGGCATACTTTAAAATATCCCTCTCATCCTCAGGCTGAAACAAGTCAATATGGAAATGGTGGAAAGAGAAATGATGTCTGGGAACCGCACCCACTTGGAGCTAAACCCAAAGATATTATTGAGGTTCCCACGACCTGTAATGGGATGGGTGAAAAAACACCTCATCCCACTCAAAAACCGGAAGAATTACTAAGGAAGTTGATTTTTGCCTCTTCAAATGAAAATGACCTGGTAATTGATCCTTTTTCCGGTTCCGGTACGACATTAGTCGTTGCTGAGCAGTTAGGCAGAAAATGGGCAGGCTGCGAGTTATCGTCAGAATACAATAAATGGGCAATTGAGAGATTAGAAAATGTGATTCATAGAAGCAAGGAAAACTGGATTATCTTTGATAGAGAAAACGATAACAGGAGAAACTCAATAAGATGAAACTCAAAGAAATTTTAGCATTAGCTACGGATAAAACCAATTTTAATTCTATAAATGCATATTCCGATTATTGCATGCATTACCTGGAATTCATTCAATCAAACCTGCAGGCTGTTATTGTCTCCAGAAATGAGAATCATTACAGGTTTTTCCAGTACAAGGAAGAAGGCTCCTTTAATGTCACCAGACCTATAAACAGTAATCTGATGCTTACTCTTGAATCATTTGATAACCAGCGTAATCAGTTCTTTTCCATTATCAGGAATATTAAGGATAAGTCATCTAAAACAAAAGCAAACCGGAAACTGATAAATGATTTTGTTTATACATGTCAGCAATCTATTGGGGCTACTTTAGATGCTTTGCCAGCGAAACAGTCTAATACGGCGCGCAAGATCAATGGTCATCTTTTCGAAAGATTCATCAGACTGATTATTTCTGAGATTGGTATTGACGTCAAAGAAGGCATAATATCAGTTCCAGTAATCATCAAAGGTGAGGAAATCATGAAAATGAGATATCAGCATGATTTGATTATTGAAGTTGATGAAGTAACAAAGGCAATTGGCTCAGTGAAAACTTCCAGCAAAGACCGACTCGATAAGATATTTATTGATAAATTCTTATATAATCGTCTCACAGATACTAAAACCCCTCATTTTGCTATATTCCTGAATGATGTTCTAAGAAAAGGCAAAGAATCCAGTTACAGCATTGGTTCGACATTTCTACCAGGTCATTTCAAGGGTTACACAATCAAGCTTAATCCTTTAGATGGCGTGTATTATCTTGATATTAGACCCAATATGAGAACTGAAGATATTCTGAAAGATCAAATTAAGACATTTGATAACTTCCTAATCAAAGATGTCTGGAGATTTATTAAATAACTATTTTTCTCAGAAGGTAATGCAATACGCCTAATACGACTAATAAGCTTTATACAAATTGTAAGACCTAACTCGGATAACCGAAACCAAAGAAAAGATTATCAACCGCGGAAGGTGCTGAAAGAAGTAATAAAGCTGATTTGAAGGTGAGACCTTGCGAATGGTCACAGACCTCCGCAATGGTCGTCTCAGAAAACTCGGAATTCTCATAGTCAACCATTGCGAAGGTCTGGCGACCATACGCAAGGTTTTTGCTTAATAATCTGCTAAAAAATATAAGAATATTATTGTTAAGTGATTAAGTGACTATATTAGGCGTATAATTTTACTTTAAGCTATTGTTTGGTGGCAGATATTTGCCTGCCGACAATCTTCTCCAGAAATATAGCAGAGATGATCACTAAAGGCAACGCCACTGCATATCTGATCAAAGTAAATTTCAATCCCAGAAACGAGGCTTCAAAAAAAGTCATTGGTATGCGGCAGACGGTGCTGAATCCCAGAAAGCCATAAACTAATCTGAGTCTTGCTCCTTTTTTATAGAGTGCATATCCCAGGGGCAGCGAAACGTATAATCCGCCAACTGTAGTAGCAGAGAGCAACATAAGCCAGAACCAGGCGGAGATGCCATGGCTGGCGCCTAAATGTTTTCGGATCGTTTCCTGTTTTACCCACACTTCGAATAATCCAATCAGGATAAAAACGGGGGGGAGGAGCATCAGCATGGTTTTAAGATATTGCCAAAGGTTATCCCAGAGCAAGGCACCTTGCGTAAAACCGCTGATTTTACTGCCTAAGGCAGCGCCGATCACCAGCGCTGGAAAGAGGTAATAGATCTGCTTTTTCTTCATCGGAATTCACCATATAATACGCCAACAGACAGCGCTGTCAACAGTGAAATAACCAGGCAGACGAGATTCCGCCATAACGCTGATCTTTTCCCGAAATAAGTGATCTCAACCGGAAGACTGGCGAAGCCTACCAGCATCAGACTGCTGGTGAAAGCTGCTACGACATAATAAGGTACGCCGTTTTTAACCAGAACGGCTGCTAAGGGAAAGGCAATAAATCCCGGAACAAATATGATACTGCCTAAAGCCAGAGCCAGCAGGAGCTGCCAGATATTAGTATGTTGCTGCAGCAGATCACTCATCCGGGAAAGTGGTACTAAGGTGGTAAACAACGCCAGTAAAGCGAGCATCGTCATAAATTGTGGTAAAATAGCGGAGAATTTCTTCCAGGCAAGTTTCAGAGCTTTGCCGGTTTTCTGCCGGTCTGCCAGATAGGAAACGACTAAAGCTGCAAAAGTTACGGAGAAAAGTAAGATCATTTAGTCATCAAAAAGACTGTTATTTTCCCGTTGCCAGAAAAGACCCCTTTCAACTCCTCTTTGATAACCGAAACTTATCTTCATATTATCAGTAGGACGCCATTCCATCTCAAATTCCGGCACTACCTGTGAACTGTTATCATTGTTACCTTCGATATTGAAGTTATTATTCACGCTCATCGAACCGAAATTGATAAAATGCAGATCAACCTTAAAATCCAGCTTTGGACTGAGGTTGAAATTCAGGTGATTAGTGTACATATTCAGGTAATAGCCTTCACCCTGAGAATTGACGCCGCTCTGGAAAGTGTAACTGTGGTGCATATTAACCTGATCGGGATTGAGCAGGGAGTTAAAATTGAACTGCGGATCATTGTAATAACCGTCACTTACGCCAGCCACCAGAGGCAGGCAGATCACCAGAAAAAATAATATATTAAGTCTAAGCATTTTGTAACTCTCCTGTGTAAAGCAATAAATCTTTGACCAAATCAGTCAATTTCTTTTTTAATTCTTCCATATTGCCATCGTTTCTGATCACATAGTCAGACAGTTTTTCTTTCGCGCTGTCCGGCAACTGGCTGTTTATTATGCCTCTGGCCTTTTCGTAAGTCATGCCTGGTCTTTGCATTATTCTCTCCAGCCTGATATTTTCCTTGGCTGTTACCAGTATGGTCAGGGCAAATTTGCTGTTCAACCTCTTTTCAAACAAAAGAGGGATCTCGAAAACAGTTCTATTGTCTCCCGCTGCAATAGCCAGGTCAATCATTTCAATGATTGCAGGATGCATCAATTCGCTCAATATCCTGGTTCCGTCAGGATCTAAAAATACCCGATTGCCCAGTATCTGCCGGTCGATTTTTCCATAAACCATAATATCATTTCCGAAATGGGAACAAAGTTTCCGTATAATCGAAGGCAGCTCCAGAACGTCGTGCCCCAGCTTATCAGCAGAAATGATGCTAAATCCCCAATGCTCCAGAAACTCACAAACCGTTGTTTTTCCGCTGCCGATGCTACCGGTTATTGCAATTGCTTTTTTTTCGTTATTTGGTTTCATCTTTTAAGCGTTGCGCCAGTTCATCCAGCCCCAGATGTGATTCCATTATGCCATGCTTTGCCAGTGAGATCATTCCGGTTTCTTCGGAGGTCACAATTACCGTGGCATCGGTATGTTCCGAAATCCCGATTGCTGCCAGATGCCGCGTCCCATGTTCCTGAGTATATTCAACATTTTCCGAAAGCGGTAACACCACCTTGCAGGCTTGAATCCGGTTATTGCGGATTATCAAAGCGCCATCATGCAGCAGGCTGCGGTTGTCAAAAATGGTCAGTATCAGTTTCACGGAAATTTCAGCATCGATCAGTTCACCGGATTCTATGTATTTATCCAGGTTATTAGTTCCTTCAATTACGATGATCGAGCCTTTGGAGCGGCTGGTTAAGCTGGAAACCGCATTTAATACTTTGGGATATACTGAGCTTTCTTTTTTCTGAAAAAGATTCAGAATGTTATAACGTTTGTTAAACCTGGAGAGCATCGCCCTGATCTCCGGCTGAAAAAGGATCACAAAGACCAGAAACCAGTAATTCTTGATCTGGTTTAAGATATAGGTCATCATTTTCAATTCGAATATGGAAGTGAGAAAATAACTGGTCATCAGGATCAGCAGCACGCCAATAAGCTGCAAACCTCCGCTGCGCCGGAAAAACTGCAATCCCATATACAGCAGTAAAGAGATTAACGCGATATCGATGATATCATAAAGTTGCGGAACCAGAAAACTCATTTTTGCTCCTTGACGGCTGCCAGGGTTGCCAGCAACTGGTAATTATTCTTTATCTCGTGCACCCGCACTAGATGGATGCCGTTCATTGCCGCTTGTGCTGTTACAGCCAGCGTCCCCGCTTCGCGTTCGTCTGCCTTTGCATCATATATTCTGCTCAGAAAGCTTTTGCGGGAAGCAGCCAGCATAACGGCGCAATCCAGACTGTGAAATTCACGTAGACGCTGTAATATGAGCAGATTATCTTCCTGCCTTTTACCAAAACCTATGCCGGGATCAATAATTATGCGGGAACGCTCTATTCCTTTTGCTTCACAGCAGGCAATACGCTCTGCTAAAAAATCAGTTATTTCGCGGATAGTATCGTTATAAAAGGGATTCTGCTGCATTGTTTGCGGCGTGCCCTGCATATGCATCAGGATTATTCCGGTTGCAGGAAATTCCTGCAGTACTTCCAGCATCTTTTCATCTGAGCGTAGGGCAGAAATGTCATTTACCAGATCAGCTCCGACTGAAATTGCCTGCTGAGCAACTGCCGCTTTCTGTGTATCAATTGAGATGAATACATCACTTTCTGCCCGAATGCCTTTGATCACGGGCAGCACGCGTGCCAACTCTTCTTCTATGGATACGGATTCCGCTCCCGGACGTGTTGATTCACCACCAATATCAATAATTGCAGCGCCTTCTGCTGACATTTCCAGTCCGCGACGGATTGCTGTCTGCGGCTCAAAGTATTTATTCCCATCTGAAAAACTGTCGGGCGTAACGTTCAGAATACCCATCAAGCGTGTACTTTTTAAAGCGAGTTTTCTGCCGTTTAAGTTCATTTCGCAAATTTTCTCACCTTGAAAGTTTGCTAAAAGTCGTAGAATGTCCTGGCGTATCTGCGGTAAACCAAAATACTGCTGATAGCCCAGCTTGCCTGCCAGTCTTTGCAGTTTCATGGCATTACCCATTAATATCACGTCACTTACCGGTACTTCGCCATTTACTACACCCCGCGCTACCGCTGCATCGCCCCCCAGACTCAGCATTTCCTGCTTAAGAATATTAGCTGCCGGCAGCCGCACATTTTCCAGTTTTAGGCAAATGCCGTTCATCTTAGGTGCCATAGATTCAATGCCCCCTGAAGAAACATTGATCTTCAGCAATTCTCGTGCTGCTGCCTTTTCATCATTTATTACCAGTATTCTGTTCATACAACCTCTATAATATTAATCCCAGCCAAGCAAGGAGTACATATCTAAGCCAAGAGTTTTGGACTGTACTCAGGACAAGACTTTTGAGCGCTCAGCTTAGTTTCCCAGCCTAGCCCGGATTCCAAAAGTCTTGCCCGGAATACGTTCAAAACTATTGTAATCCTTAATCTTTCATCTATTCAAGTTCATAACGGAAAGTTATCACACCGGTTTGTATCATATCCGTGCTTATGGTATTGAACCGCCATTGTTTCAAGGCTTCCAGGCTGGCCGCATCCATTAGAGGTCCACCCTTCTTGATGATCACGATGCTGTCTTTCACTTTGCCGTCAGGCAGCACTTCAAACCTGAGTTGCACTTCGATGTCCTGCTGAATACCTGCCGGATATTCCGGTATCACTTTATTTAATATCTTACGGCTTACAATTTCACCTGAAAGTGTATAACCGCCGCTTTGTGTATCTTCTGCTGCCAGTCGCTGGCGTAAGTCTGCCAGAAAGTCAGCATTTGCCTTTACGCTAACTTTTTCACTTTCCGGTGCCGGCAATGGGGATACGGCTGTTTCTGTTAATCCGCTGGTTATTTCACTGGTTGTATTACCAATTTTTGCAGAAGATTCCACGCTTGACCAGGCAACTTTCTCTCCTGTAGGTGAAATTATCTCTTCCGGGCTTTGCGAACTTGCCTTTGGTAGATTTATATTATCAGGAGCTGTATTGGTTGCTGCACCTGTTGAGCTGCCCTGCATCGGTTCTTTCAGGCCAGTTGGTTTACTTATATTGCTGCCGCTTTCCTTTGGCTGCTGCACACCGTAATTGATCACTTCAATGAATCGCGTACTCGGCAGAGTTGTTAATTCAAATTGGCTCAGATATAAGCCCAGTCCGGCAATTAGATGCAACATTAGCGAGATCACCAGCCCTTTCTGCATCGTTTTTTCCAGATTATGCATTATTTCCTTTCCTGCTCAAATTCCGTGGCGATAAAGAAACGGTTTGTGCCCGTCTTCTGTACTTCGTCCAACAAATGTACAACTTTTTTCAAAGGTACGTCTTCATCCGCTCTGATCACTACTACCTGTTCCGGATCATTGACCAGCATTTGCGTTAACCGGACAGTGATATCTTCCCACTTCACATATTCGTTTTCAATGAAAACTTCATCCGTACTGGTCAGCGTGACGCTCAGGTTGCGGTTAAATTCATTCTGTCTGCTGCTCGATGAAGGCAATTGCACCTGCAGACCGGAACGTGTGATGAAATTGGAAGAAATCAGCAAAAAGATCAGCAGCAGAAATATGACATCAGTAAACGAAATCAACGCTACCGATGAAATGCGTTCCCGCTTCAGCTTAATCTTCATCTCGCAGCCTCCGGATATGGATCAGCAGTCTGCTGGTTCCGTCTTCAAGCTCACTCGCTATCGTTTCCGTCCTGCCAATAAGATAATTATAAAACAGAATGGAAATGATGCCCACAGTCAATCCGCCTATCGTGGTGATCAACGCCTCCCAGATGCCGTTTGCCAGTAGAGAAATATCTACTCCGCCACTTGTCTCTCCGATTTTCATAAATACTTTCACCATACCGGTCACGGTACCCAGAAAACCAATCAGAGGCGCTACTGCCGCAAAAGTGGAAAGCGTTCCCAGATTTTTTTGCAATCTGATGCCTTGACGGTTTGCTTCCAGTTCCAGAATTGTTTCCAGTTCGTGCCAGGGTGCTTTTAGATTATCGATAGCTTCGATCAGGATGGTCGAAATAGGTGCTGATGCATTTTCTTCACACAATGCCACTGCCCGTTCCGGTATTCCTGCTCCCAGATGTTCCAGGGTTCCTGCCATCACTTTTTTGTTGTTACCACTCAAACGCCTTAAACTGATCAACCGCTCAATGATGATTGCAATGGCAATCACAGATATCACCAGCAGTATAAGCATCAAAAATCCACCTTTTACTGCTATTTCCAGCACATTCGTTACGTTACCTGTCATCTTCGCCTTCCTTTTTATCTTTATAACGCAGATTTCATAAATTCATTACAATATAAACCTGAATCTAATCCCTATTGTCAACAAAATTCTCTGATTATTTTTCTATTACCGTTCAGCTTCAGGCAAATCCTCTAAATATAATGCTTTTCAAGTATAATGATCAAGAGAGTTGGTGGAAATATTAGCGGGTGATATGTTAGATATTACTTCAGGCTTTTGAAGCGGAAGTGGTGGTCGTAATGATGATTGAGATGAGTCAGCAAAATGCGGGTGATGGTGTTTTGAGCCTGGGAACTGATGTTCAGGTCATTAATATGATTGCCGATGCTGGGGATCTTAAGCATAAGATCGGCTGTTTCCTGATCTATTATGATCATATCCTCGCGGTGAGTGTGTGAGCAGGCAGGACACAGCATACCATTTCGAAGAGCATAATAACCAAAAAATTCTGACAAAATTGTATTGCAATTCAGGCATTTCTGCCATTTAAGGCTTATGCCGTTCATTTCCATAATGCGCAGCAACAGCCGCCAGAAGATTGCAATGCCATTTTTATCCACTTTTGCCAGATATTGCTGATATGAAAGCAGGATACGGTAATATTCCTCTGCTTCGTGATGATCGATAACCAGTTGCAGAAATAGTTCCAGACCAGCCTGCAGACAGGCAGTGGTTTCGTAATTTGCTGATGTGTAAAGAGATTTGAGATTGGCACTTTTAAGTATATACCATTCGGAGTCGCGTTTGTGATAGAGCTCCAGTTCCACTTCTGCGCCGGTCTGTAGCGAACCATAGCTGGGACTGGAATCTTTGCGGACACCTTTTCCAAGAACGCTGATCCTGCCGAAAGCAGGTGTGAGCACATCGCAGATAATACTGCTTTCGCGGAATTTCTTTTTATTAAGAACTATTCCCGTAATTGTCAGAAAAGGATTGTGTTCCATGTTCCGGCGAAACATTCGGGTTGAATTTTTCCAGGTAATAAGCTATAAATGTTATAGCAACCATACTCACCAGCAGCAGCCAGAGCGGGATATTGTCATTTTTAACGATTCCGCTTAATATGGGCAGTTGCTCACCCCAGCGGCTTAGCACTATAGTGAAGGAGTTATGCAGAGTATGGGCAATAATAGTGATATAAATACTTCCGGTTTTCAGCAGCAGATAACCCAGCCAGATCCCCATCGCAGCAGCCGGCAGGAAACGGAAAAAATCAAGGTGAAATATACCGAACATTATGCCGGTGATAATGATTGCCTGCCATTTTCCAAAACGCTCAAAACCTCGAATGATATAACCACGAAAGAGCATTTCCTCACAAATACCCGGTAAAAATCCCATTACTAAAAAGGAAAAAACTAGAGGAAGCTGATGCACTTCCATAATTTTCTGCATACTTTCCAGATAGGAAGCAGGTAAAGGGAAAAGTAAATTTGTGAGCTGCATTATATAGGCGGCAATAATGAATCCCGGGATAACGGCAAGCAGCATCAGCAGATAATTAACCGGACGGGTTGCTTTCAGGCGCGCACCTTCCGGCAGTGAATTCTTACTGAGCCGATAAATAAGCAGAACGGGTAAAAGCACGATGAGCAGTTCCGTTTTGATCAATCCCGGCACAATAGCGGTAGTTTGCCAGCTTGCTCCAAGATAATAGAAAAGCAGCAGAACGATGCCAAATATAATCGCAATGAAACCGGGTTCAAAGATATTATGCCTCTTAGTGCCCCAGAATTTAAAGCTTTTCTCCACTTTCGTACGGAAGAGAATTTCCTCTTTATTAAATAGTGAAACACTGATCCTGAGCGCTACCAGAGCCAGAATAAGATTGGAGGCTATTACAGTGATGAAATATCCTAAATGATATTCCCCAATTAGTATATTCTTGAGCAGCAGAGAAAAATTCATGATGGGAATGAGCGCATAACCATAATTCAGTTCAAATCCCGGGAAAATGCTGATCATCGAGAACATCATACCTATAATAAGCAGAGGCATCTGATAAGAAGAGCATTCCTTGATATTTCGTGAATAAGTGGAAAGCGAAAGTTGTATACCGGCAAACAGCGTTGCCAGCGGGATCATTGCCACAAAGATCATTATAAAGCTTAAGAAGGGTACCTGCACCTGGCTCATATCAATTTCTGCCATCCCCAGAATATGACGTGTGGAAATATACATACTAAATATATTCATAAATACGGTAATAAAGCTGAAAGTGATGATAGTGAGGAATTTTCCGGTTACCAGTTCCAGACGGCTTACGGCACTTACGAGAATTGTTTCCAGGGTGCCGCGTTCCTTTTCACCGGCAACCAGATCGGAAGCGACAACGGAACCGCTGGATAATGTTAAGACTATAAGCATGTAAGCGAGAAATTTGCCCAGTAAAGCACCTAATATCTGTTGTGGAGCTGCCACACTGTCACCGGCATAATCAACAGCGGAAAGGATCTCTTCGTCCAGATTTATATCACGCAGTCGCTGACTCACTATTTCCCAGTTCGTTTTATTGATGGTTTCCCGGATGGAAACATAAGCCTTCTGGCTCTTTTCGTCAGTATCATTGTAATATATCCTTGCCAGTAAGTGCTGAAACTCACCGGCTGTGGAGTCTTCCAGACTGATAAATGCCTGGATATTATTGGATTCCACCAGTTCCCGGAAGTTATCATTCCAGCTATGATTGCGGGTATGTTTTATGTCCAGAGTTTCAGCCTGCGAGAGTTTTTCATAGAGCAGATCAGCCTCGGCAGAACCGGTATTGTCATAAAAATAAACTGTTTTCACAGCTTCGGTCAGTTTTGTTTCCTGCCGGGAGGCAACGGAAGCAATGAACATGCTGATGAAAGGATATAGTATGATCGGCAGCAGCACCGAGGTAATAATAGTACGCCGGTCACGGAAGAGATCAAGCATTTCCTTAAAATAGATGACCTTGACTTTATTCCAGTTCATCGGCACTTTCCTCAGCAGGTTTTTTGCTGCTGTTTACGTATTCTATGAAAATATCGTCCAGATCACGTTTGCCGGTTTCATCCTGCATTTGAAGCCAGGTGGCTTCGCGGATCAGTCTTCCTTCGTGGATCATCACGATGCGGTCGGCAATGCGTTCAGCTTCGCGCATAATGTGCGTAGAGAAAAGCACGCATTTGCCTTCATCACGACAGGAATGGATGAAATTCATAATATTCTTGGCTGTTAATATATCCAGTCCGGCAGTTGCTTCATCGAAGATTATCACCGGTGGATCGTGAATTATAGAACGCGCTATGGAAACCTTCTGTTTCATTCCGGTGGAAAGATTTTCCACCCGCTTATCCAGAAATTCTCCCATGTTGAGTATTTCTTCAAAACGGGTAATACGCTGTCTGATAAGAGAATCTTTCATATCATAGAGTCTGCCGAAATATGTGATTAGCTCCCTGGCCGTAAGACGGTGATATAATCCCGTGTCACCGGAAAGAAATCCCAGAGACGCCCGAACCAGGGCGGATTCCTGAAGTAGCTCATATCCGCAGATAGTGGCAGTTCCGCTGGAAGGTTTCAGTACGGTGGACAGCATGCGCATAGTCGTGGTTTTTCCAGCGCCGTTTACGCCCAGCAGAACCACAATTTCTCCGGCAGCAGCAGAAAATGAAAGATCGCAGACTGCCTTCAGAGCTTCACCGTCCTTTTGCTCAAAGGATTTGTTAAGGGCTATAACTTCTATCAATAGCACCTCGCAGCTTAATCGTTAAAATATATTGCGGTTATGGGATTAATCCGGGCAGCCTTAAATGCCGGGTAAGCACCGCTGATAATTCCAATAAGAAATGAAAAACTGAATCCTATGATCACGCCTCGCATGGGCAGGATGAATTCCTGTTTCAGCGCCCTACCAATAAAATAGATCACCATGTTAGAAAGCAGAGTACCAATTGCTGCTGCTATTAATGCTAAAATGATGGATTCGGATATGAAAAGAAAAAAGATATCTGCTTCCGTAGCACCAATGCTTTTACGGATGCCTATCTCTTTCATGCGTTCACTGATGGATATGAGCAGGGTGCTGAAGAGCCCAATTCCACCCACTATCAATGAGATGGAAGCAATTGTGGAAAGTGTTATATTCAGCTTTTTCATCATTGCTTTCAATTCATCAGTGATCTTGAACATCAAAGCGCCCACATCATTGAACTGGAAATCATGTGCCATATTATGCTGACGCATCATATTCTGCCGGATATCGGTTTTCATTTTCGGAAAATCAAGATCTCCATGGGCTTGAAAATAGATATAATCTACGGCGCTGTCGCGGGTAAGGTACCGCGCTGCTGTGGAGAGTGGAATATAGATGGCATTCAGGTCTCTATGGCGTTCCCACTGGTTGAAATTCATACCCGGTGCCGTATTCAATGCATCATCTGCTAAAACACCTATTACCTTATAACGCAGATCTCCGGCTTTAATAATTTTTCCCAGAGCACCTTCAGGAAAATTACTCCTGGCATATTCCGCTCCCAGAATGCAGACCTTAAGGGCATCGGCATCTTCCATTCTGTTAAAATATCTGCCCTCTGCTACATTATAGGTCTTGGAATAAAAGAAATCATTATTAGTAGCGTTAACGCGTACCCAGTCACTCTTATCACCCTGAATAGAACGCAGCCAGCGCTGGATCATTCCATAAGTATACCGGTAATTAACCTGGTGTGAGAGAACTTCATAATCCTGAAAGGAAAGAGGACGTCTGCTGCGGTCAATATACATAAAACGACGATTGCGGCTGGATATTGTGGATGTGGAACCGGTATCATCCGCCGGATATAGAATTATGGAATTATTCCACCCGAGTTGTTCCATGTTTTTCATGACAATGGATTTCATACCGTTTACGGCAGAATACATTGTAATGACCGCAAATACACCGATGATAATACCCAGCAGTGTTAAAGCGGAGCGCAGTTTATGACTGATAATACTTTGAAAACTGCTTAACACGTTTTCTTTCAGGTGCATCAGCTTTTCTTTTTCCCGCGTTTTAGTTTCTTGGGGGTTTCTTCAATAATCTGCCGGCATTCTTCCAGCGTCAGCGTCTCTGCATCATATTTTTCCGGTATCCGGTAGTTTGTCTTGTTATAGGTTATATAAGCGCCATAACGTCCGTTAAGTACCTTGATCGCTGGCTCTTCACTAAATTCGCGCAGCATCTTCTTGTTTGTCTTCTCCTGCTGATCCTCAATAATTATGATCGCTTCGGCAAGTGTTACACTGCCGGTATCCACTCCTCGCTCCAGAGAGAAATTACGTTTTCCACACTTGATATATGGACCATAACGTCCCACAGCAAGTAAAACTTCTTCATCATTATAAGAACCAAGGGTTCTCGGATAAGCAAAAAGCTTGAGCGCTTCAGCCAGAGTAATCGTTTCCAGACGCTGGCTATCCTGCAGGCTGGCAAAGCGGGGTTTATCCTTATCTTCTGCTTCTCCGATCTGGATCATGGGTCCATATCTGCCAAGTCTGGCAAATACCGGTCGTCCGCTTTCCGGGTCAATACCCAGTTCCCGCGAACCTTTAAAGCGCTCCGATTCTTTTCCCGTCTTTTCCACTAATGCGTGGAAAGGTTTGTAAAATATATCAATCATCTCCTGCCAGTTTATTTCGCCATTGGCAATTCTATCAAATTCCTCTTCCACGGAAGCAGTAAAATTGAAATCCATGATTTCCTGGAAATTAAGAGTCAGGAATTTATTTACTATTGTCCCGATATCAGTCGGGAATAGTTTGTTTTTCTGGGCATTATATTTCTCTTTTTTGGTTTTTTCACTGATTTTGCCTTTGCGCAGTCTGAGAATAAGCAAAGTTCTTTCCAGGGCTGGTTTGCTTAATTTCTCCACGTACTTGCGTTTCTGTATAGTGGATATGATCGGTGCATAAGTGGAAGGTCTGCCAATGCCGAGTTCTTCCAGTTTGCGCACCAGCATCGCTTCATTATAACGCACGGGCTGCTGAGTAAAGCGCTGCATGGCATCCATGAAATCCAGTTCTAATTGCTGTCCCGTTTTCAAGGGTGGAAGAAGAGAGATGGCATCTTCCTCTTCATCCGCCATACCATTATAGACTTGTAAAAAACCATCAAAAATCAGCATCTCTGCTTTTGCATACAGTTTTTCGGACCGGGTGGAAATGGATATACTCACAGAAGTCCTTTCCAGAAGGGCGTCAGACATCTGGCAGGCAAGCGTGCGCTTTCTGATCAGCTCATAAAGCCGCTGCTGGTCTCTCGAACCTGAAATACTGCTCTCATTGATATAGGTAGGACGGATGGCTTCATGTGCTTCCTGAGCACCTCGCGATTTCGTGGAATACTGCCGCCTTTTGTAATACTTCTCACCATAAGTGTCAATTATCTCTTTCCGTGTTGTGGATAGTGCCAGTTCACTCAGATTCACGGAATCGGTTCTCATATAAGTTATCTTACCTGATTCATATAGCTGCTGAGCAATCATCATGGTTTTAGAAACCGTAAAACTCAGTTTACGGCTGGCTTCCTGCTGCAAAGTGGAAGTGGTAAACGGGGGAGGTGGTGTTTTGGAAGCCGGCTTTTTTTCAATACTTTTCACTTTATAACTGGCAGATATACAATCCTGCAGAAATTGCTCTGCCGGTTCTCTGGTTTTGAAATTATCTGCTGCTTCTGCCAGCAACGATTTATCTTCCACGTGAAAAGTGGCACCTATCTTATAAAAATCATCGCTGTTAAAATTATTGATTTCTTCTTCGCGGTCAACAATCAACCGCACTGCTACGGATTGAACACGTCCTGCGCTGAGTTTAGGCATCACTTTCCGCCAGAGCAGGGGAGATAGCTCAAAACCAACCAGCCGGTCAAGTACGCGTCTTGCCTGCTGCGCATTTACCAGGTCATAATTTATTTCTCGAGGATTTTCTAACGCCTCCAGAATTGCTTTCTTAGTTATCTCATGAAATACTATCCGTTTCGTCTTTTCTTCAGGTAATTGCAACGCTTCGGCAAGATGCCAGGAGATTGCTTCTCCTTCGCGGTCTTCATCAGTTGCCAGCCAGATCTGGTCAGATTCTTCCACCGCTTTCTTTAAATCCTTAATTATCTTATGCTTGTCACTGCTGATCCGGTAGTCAGGATTATAGTTATTTTTTACATCAACGCCCAGATTCTTTTCCGGCAGATCACGAATATGCCCCATGGAAGCCATAATCGTATAATCTTCTCCCAAAAATCGCTTTATTGTTGGCGCTTTCGCAGGGGATTCCACAATTATCAAATTCTTCGCCATAATCTAATGAACCTCATCATCGAACTCTATTTCATATTCCTGCATAAAGAATAGCTCAATCATCTCCTTTATGGATACATCCTTTGCCTCATTGAATATGATAAAATTTAACACACTGTCCACCCGCTGTTTATTGAGCTTGCGCCGGGTGAAATATACTATCTGCATGCAAACAGCTATCACGTGCTCAAATGTGTCACGGTCTATAGCTTTTGACTGCAGTAAACTCAGTAAATATATCATAGAATCCATCGTGAAGCTGTTACGTTCTTCACGTGTTAATATCCGCATATAATTACCATTATCCTTTCGCATCATGCGCAGGAAATTTTCCGCGTCTTCTTCACTGAAACCTAATTGCTGTAATTGCTCCTTATCCAGTTCCGTACTGAATAGAAGATCAAGCAATTCGTTTACGCCATTGTCTTTCTTCATCAAACCTCTTAAACTTCCTCATCCTGAAATTTTCCACAACAGTTTTTATACTTTTTCCCGCTTTGACAGGGGCAGGGATCGTTACGTCCGATTTTGGGAGCTGTGCGCCGGGGCTGAATTTTCGGCGCTGGCGGCCTTTCCCTGTTCGGAGTTCCCTTCTGGTCCGGTGCAGGTGCCGCTCCCGTCGCTCTTTGATAGGCTGAGCTTTGCGCATGCTGGGCATCCAGTTCCTGCAGTTTCAGCATTGTTTCATACTGCTCTCGGGTCAATAAATAAGTTGTAAAAACTTTCCGGGCCACCTGCGAATTGATATTTGCAATAAGCGTCTGGAAAAGGATAAAGGATTCTTTTTTATATTCGATCAGGGGGTCTTTCTGAGCATAAGCCCGAAAACCGATGCCCTCTCGCAGCAGATCCATCTCATATAAATGATCACGCCAGAGACTGTCCACCACGGTCAATAAAGAACGCCGCTCGATCTCTCGCATCTGCCGTTCACCAAGCATTTCCTCCCGCATTTTATATGCTTTTTCCACTATTTCCATAGTATTGGCAAACACGTTTTCCGCGGTCAATCCCTTGATGTCTTCCTCGTCTGCTTCAATACTATATTCCGATTTTAAATAAGATACTATCTCACCGAGCTGCCAGTTCTCATAATATCTATCTGCTGCCGTAATGTTATCTACCAGATCGGATACGGCATCTTCCAGCATCTCATGTATTTCATTCTGCAGATCATATCCTTTCAATACGTTGCGCCGGTAGCGGTAGATCACTTCCCGCTGCTGGTTCATTACTTCATCATACTTAATAAGCTGCTTGCGTATCCCGAAATTAAAGCCTTCCACCCGCTTCTGGGCATTTTCCACTGCTTTGCTCATCCAGGGATGCGTAATCGCGTCGCCTGCTTCCAGGCCTACCTTCATCATCATCGGCGCTATGCGTTCCGAACCGAATACACGCATCAGATCATCTTCCAGTGATAAGTAAAAACGCGAAGTTCCCGGATCGCCCTGTCTACCGGCTCGACCTCGTAACTGCCGGTCAATACGCCGGCTTTCATGCCGTTCCGTACCAATCACATGCAAACCGTCTAATGGCAAGCCGTAAGGTGTATTTTCATTTATGCTCCTTTTAAGACCACGGTAAGCTTCATGTTCCTGTGTAACTACATCCTTTCCCAGCTTAATGTCCGTTCCTCGTCCAGCCATATTCGTGGCGATCGTCACTGCACCAGGCTCTCCGGCTATCTTGATGAACGAGGCTTCCTGTTCATGGTATTTGGCATTGAGTATATTGTGTGCTATCTTCTTCCGTGCCAGCATTCTGCCCAGCGTTTCCGATACTTCCACGCTTACCGTACCCACCAGGACAGGCTTGCTCAGGTTATGCCAGTATTCTATCTCACGGATTATTGCCTGATATTTATCATTCTTGGAAAGATAAATGAGGTCATCATGATCAATTCTAGTCACAGGCTCATTAGTGGGAATAACCATTACCGGCAGCGAGTAAATTTCCAGAAACTCGCCTTCTTCCGTGATGGCGGTTCCCGTCATACCGGCTAATTTATCATACATACGGAAATAATTTTGCAGCGTGATAGTGGCAAAAGTCTGCGTTGCTTCTTCGATTACGCAGCCTTCCTTGGCTTCCAGGGCTTGATGCAGTCCATCCGAAAATCGGCGGCCTGGCATCATACGCCCGGTAAATTCATCAACTATTATCACTTTGCTTTCCTGAACCACGTATTCCACGTCTTTCTCGAACATCGTATAGGCTCGCAAAAGCTGCTTGATATTATGCAGTTTCTCATTTTTATCAAAATAATCTTCCTGCGCTCTTTCTTTTCTCTTCTGCTTTTCCGCCAGACTCCCATCTGAAGCATCTATCTCATCAAGTATCTCATCAAGTTGCCTTACTACGAAAAGATCACTTTCCCGCTGAGAAACAAACTCAGTACCCTGTTCCGATAGCTCTACGCTTTTTTGCCGTTCATCAACGAAATAGAAAAGCTCATTATCTATTTCGTGCATCTTCTTTTCCCGGATATAATGGTTTTCCCAGTCCTGAAGCAGTTTTTTCAGATCACTTTGTTTCATATATTTAAGATATGATTTAGATTTTGGTGCAGCTCGGTAAACTTTGAGCAGCAACGGTCCCAAAATGCTGCCGTCCCAGTTTTCCTTTTCCAGCTCTATCCTGATCTCTCCCAGAAATTTACGTACCAGCACACTCTGCTTATCAACCAGTTGCCGGATGATAGGTTTGATCTCTTTAAAGAAGTTCTTACTTTCTGCCACTGGTCCACTAATGATGAGCGGCGTTCGCGCTTCATCAACTAATACGCTGTCCACTTCATCGACTATGGCATAGAAAAGCGGACGCTGTACCAGATGTTCTTCACTTACTGCCATATTATCACGCAGGTAATCAAAACCGAATTCGCTGTTCGTGCCATAAGTTATATCGCAGCTATAAGCGTCACGCTTGGATTCATGATCCATCTGGCTGATATTTATCCCTACTGTGAGTCCATGAAAATTAAAGATGGGTGACATCCATTCGGCATCACGGCTTGCCAGATAATCATTTACCGTGATCAAATGACATCCTCTCCCTACCAGGGCATTTAAAAATAACGGTAATGTGGCTACCAGGGTCTTGCCCTCTCCCGTTGCCATTTCAGCTATCTTCCCTAAATGCAGCGCAATTCCGCCCTTGAGTTGGACTTCAAAAGGAACCATTTCCCATCTCTGCAGATTACCCTTAACTTCAAATTCCTGTCCCAGCATACGACGACATGTATCTTTCACTATGGCAAATACTTCCGGTAAATAACTGCTTAGCAGGGTTTGGGTCAGCTCTTTCAGTTCCTTTTTCAGTGCATCTATTTGATTGCCGTAATCAGTACGTCTATTTTCTTCCGCTTCTGTCTGGTATCTCTCTTCCAGTTCTTCCAGTTTACCTTCCAAAGGTGCCAGATTCTCACGCAATTCCTGCTTGATCGTCGTTACCCGCTGCCGCAGTTCCTCATCGGAAAGCTCTTTAATAATTGGATATATAACTTCAATTTTCTCCAGATATGGTGATAGTTCTTTAAATTCCCGCAGAGAACGTTCTCCAAAAATTTTCACTAACAGATTTTTTAACATGCTGTCTTCCTGTCTGTTTTTTAATCAATATAAAAAATTTCTTCTCTATATGTCAACTACTTACAATATCTTAACCCAAACGGCTGCGGTTATCAAGCCAGCCGATGTAACCCTTGAGAAAGCTCTCCGCTTCTTCGCCCGTTAAACTCAGTTTCCAGAAAGAATCACTGCCCTGCACTGCCGTAAAATTAACCTTTAAGATATGTTCTCCCAGCTCATTATGCCACTGGCAGAAAAGCACCTTCTCATATGGTACAACCAGAGATTTATCTGTATAATAATTTTTCATAACATACCTCCAACAGGCAAACTTTCTCTACCTTAATTCATGTCAACCTATTTATGGGGAAATCTCGCATCCCCCCGAAATTTAATAAAATATCAATTCCGGTTGAGTTTCTTTTCCCTGAAAGGGATAAATTAGTATAGCGTATGGTTGGATCGGTACTCCGAGACTACCATATGAATGATGCATCCCCCCTCCCCATCGGCGCGCAGCGCCGATGGGGAGGGGGGGATTTTTTTTTCATAAGGTATCACCTGCGGTGCAACCTGACGCTATACAAATATATCCCGTACCGGGAATTTTAAGAGATAAATCCTAAATATTACTTTATTAAATAAGAAATTACCCCATATCCTGAATAATAAAACGGGGGGATGCCAGATTTATGGCGAAATCTGAGACGCAAGACGTGTGACCTGAGACGGGAAAGCCGGGAAATACTGGAAAATAATGATGACTGATGACTAATGACTGAAAAATCAGGGCAGGGATACTCAGCAAATGTACACAGAGCATCCCTGCCCTGATTAATTCGCTTCTCTATTAACGATTTTCTTCTTACTCCAGAAAAAAAGAGTCACCAATTCACCCAAAATGAGCAGACAAACAAAAATAAACAAGTAAACACCGATCAGCATTTTTGGAGGAGCGCTGAATAGCTGAATAAGATGTGGCGAATTTTGAAACTTTTCCCATTTCAGATGATAATAATTGAACTCTTCATATCCCGTGATCTCATATAATTCCCTTAATTGCGTTACGTGTATCTGCTGATAATCTCCTCCCGCCGGGGTATGCAGGATGTCATAGTAACTGTGCCCTTTCCGGTCGTAGGATGGCAATTGCCAAAGCAGGGCATTGATCCCATTATTAAAAAGTAATGCCGCTTTGCGGGAACCGGTATAGGTATAGAATTCATGCAGTCCCAGAAGCGTGAACATCATACCATTCAATACCATGATCTGCCTGTTGTGATCATCAGCATACTCCTCATACCACCAGGCAGAAGGTGTTAGTTTATGAGTCACTCCTCCCTGCTCGATTGAAAGGAGCATTAGATTCATCAAACTGTCACCAAATGCCAGATAGCGGGGATTTCCCGTAATTTCATCTGCTCTGGTCATTAGCTGCAAGGCCTGACCTTGAGCCATTGCACAACGCCAGGGAGAATTCATGTTATAAACCGGATAACCATAAGTATAAGATAATATCGCCATACTATCTTTACGGACTGCCTTTTCAATGATCAGGTCTGTACAATTCAGGAACTTGTCAATGCTGGCTCTATCATGCTCTGCATAATGCTGCAACCCGGTTTGAATGACAGCTACAGGAACATATTGCACACCAATATACTCACTCTTGATCATACCCAGATCTATTGATGGTACACCATCAGTTCCGATGATATATTCATCAACGATACTGCGTCGGAAAATATCGTGCCTTACCGCTCTTATCAATCGACTCACCGGCATGTACAATATCTCGCTCGAGATAATTGTCAGTAGCAAAACAATTTCCAGAAGCAGTATCTGAACCGCAAATTTACGTAAATAATTCATGTACTTATAATATTTCCCCAGGTTAATTCCGTCAAATATTTTAGATGATGATTGATTAAGTATTATTGAATTAAGCCATTATCAATTATCAATTATTGACCGATTATCCCCCTCTCTTACCGCTCCCGAATGGCCAATTTACCACAAAATTACTATTTGGAGTGCATTAAGACCCCTTAATGCGATTGAAAAATTGAAGATTGTCAACCGGGAGGGCCGGTAAAAACAAAAAAAAATAAAAGCTGGATTTTGAAGACACAAAGTAAGTGGACGTTCACCAGAGCGGAGCTTGGGGAATGAACACGACCTTAATATAATATACAATATCCATTGAACTGCGGATTAAGAGGATTAAACGGATAAAGAGAAGAACTATCAACCGCGAATACCATTAAATGCCGCGAAGTAGATAAAAGGTTAAATCAGACCAGGGATGGTCTGTGTTCGTAAACAGGGCATCCTGCCCTGATTTCTCTAATCTCTAATCACGAATCACGAGTTACGAATCACAAGTCACGAGTCACGAGTCACGAGTCACGAATACCGATTACTGACCACTATTAACAATGGGCATAAAGAGGAAAATCTTGACTTTAAGAACGTTAATATTTTTTTGATAGATCAGTAATTAACTAAACAGGAGCAGAGGATGAATGTAGTATTTATGGGTGTTCAAGGAAGCGGTAAAGGTACACAGGCAGAGAGGATCGCACAGTTGACCGGTTGGAAGCATATTAACATCGGGCAGTTGTTCCGGGAGCAATTGTCAACTGACAGCGAACTGAGCAGAGAAGTGAAGAATTACGTACTCAAGGGAGAACTGGTACCTGATGAAATCACTTTTAAGGTAATAGACTCAGCAAGATCAGGAAACACTGAAGGTATGATCTTTGATGGTTTCCCCAGAACCGGTGAGCAGGCGGAATACCTGATAAAGAATTCACATATAGACGGCATCATAGTACTGGAACTGCCGGAAGAGGAATCACTGCGCCGTTTAACATCGCGCCGTAACTGCAGTAAATGTCAGGCGAATTACAATCTTTTATTCAAGCCTCCGAAAGTTGAAGGCATCTGCGATAAATGCGGGGGAAAGCTTGTAGCCCGTGCTGATGACAGTCTGCCGGAGATAAAGCGCCGCATCGAGATATATAATGAGCAGGAAAACAGCATATTAAAGGTATGTGAAGCGCATCATGTGCCGATAATCAGGATAAACGGCAAACAGAGCATAGAGCAGATATTTGAGGAAATCCGCAATGCACTTGAGGAATTGGAGCAATAATCAATACTGGCAGGATAGTAAGATCATATATAAAAAGCAGGCAGAAATTGCTCTGATCAAACAACAATATCTGCCACTTGATCTCTTTCTTTTCCGTGATGATAAAAGAGAGCCATGCCAAAGGTTATAGGACCGATTCTGCCGATGAACATTAGAACTATAATTATAAGTTTTCCAAAGGGTGATAATGAAGAAGTGATACCAGTACTGAGACCGACAGTACCAAGTGCAGAAGCAGCTTCAAAAAACAATTTATTGAAAGGGAAAGTTTCTGTGATTAATAGGAGGTAAAATCCAGAAAAGAGGATAATAAAATAGAAACTGAAATTAGCAAACGCCAGAATTATTCTTTCGTAAGGAATCACTCTTCCAAGATATTTTATTTTAATAAGATTTCCGAGTGTAGATCGGATATTGACAGAATTCTCAGGAGTATCTATCACATTACCGCGAGTATTGTAACCTATAGTCTGCTCTTTTTTCTTTTGGAATAAACTGAGGATTATCTTTTTTTTCGGGTGAGAACCAGGAGCAGGAAAACCAGAGGCAGGAGGGATTTTATAGGATTCAAGATCAATATATTCTTTTTTTCTGGTAAGCAGGCTTTGTAGGGTCCCTAACAGGCAGCTAAGAGTAGTTGATTTTATACCTCCACCAGTTCCAGAAGGTGATGCACCAATAATCATCAGGATACTGATCAGGAATAAAGAGGCTGCTTTAATTTGACTTATGGCAACAGTGTTGAAACCTACAGTACTGAGAGCAGTCATAGTCTGGAAAAAAGATTGCAGAATATGTCTGAACTGAATTGGTTCATTTGAATTATATTCATTAAAATAAAAGAAGACAGAACCAATTACCAGTAGCCAGAAAGTAATTCTTAAGATAACTTTGCTGGTAAAAGTAATATGTTCTTTTTCTCCTTTGATCAGAAGCCAGACATCAACCATTACTATATAGCCGATTGCACCAAGAAGACTCAAAGAACTAATAATAAGGTTAAGATTGAGATTATCTGCATAATTAATAAAACTATCGTTATATAGACTGAAACCAGCAGTGCAAAAGGATGAAATGCTATGGAATATTGCACTCCAGTAAGGGTTTACTCTATAATCATCTTTAAAAACAAAAAAGAGTAAGACCGCACCAATGAATTCTATGGACAGGGTATAAATAACAATACTTTTGATAAATTTCTTAATACTAAAATCTAATGGTAAGGTAAAGGAAGTTTTAAGAATATTTTTACGATAAGGATTGATGGTTTTTTTCCGTGAAAGAATAATAAATGAGCCGAAAGTCATGTACCCTAAACCACCTATTTGGATAAGAATCAATACAATAGTCTGTCCCCAGAAATTATACTGGTCAATTACGCTTATAGTGGTTAAGCCTGTTGTTGAAATAGCAGAGGTGGATGTAAAGAGGTTATCTAAAGTATTTATGCGATAGTTATGGACAAAAGGTATATTTAGGAGAATCCAACCGAGAAAGACATATAAAAGATATCCTAAGAAGAGTAATCTGGTTGGGTCTTCATTCTGGATTACATTATTAATGAACTTTCTCATTTATAATCCTTTTTTTATTACTATTTTTATTTTCTGAAATCAGTGTCAACAAATTTTTCGGATTACTGGTTCTCAGTCGAGAAGAGACTGTTCGATTTCATGCTACACTCTCAAACAACTTAGCTTTCAAGAAGTCGAGGATATGAACCGAATTTATGTTATCCTGACAAATTTTTGTTATATCTATATCAGTAATAAATCCTTTTCTCAGATGTTTTTGA
>JAIPGO010000056.1 GCA_021736135.1 Candidatus Cloacimonadota bacterium | reverse complement strand
TCCATTAATTTACAAGCGAGTTGACAGCCGCGAATGCTTTCGATGAACTTTGTCGGTAAGCCGTGTGCGGGAAAACCGCACGCACGGTTTGACGAGGGGGGCAGGCGATGGATTCGCCTGAGCCTGTCTCTACTCTACAGACGGGAGACGGGAGACGGGAGAAGAAAAGAAAATCAGGGCAAGGATGCCCTGATAACGTTTCCAGGGCATCCCTGCCCTGATTTTTCTGGTTCTTTTACTTAAATCTGTTCACCGTTCACTATTCACTGTTCACTTCTTACTTCTTCACTACTTCCGCTTTCTGGATTATCACGTTTTCCAGGGGCCAGTCTCCCATACCTTTTTTATTGGCGGTAGGAGTGGTTTCGATTTTTTTCAAAACGTCAAGACCGCTGATCACTTTTCCAAAGACGCAGTAGCCAAAATTTCCCGGAGTATGATCAAGGAAAGTATTATCTTTGGCATTGATAAAGAACTGCGAAGTTGCTGAATCCACGACGTTAGTGCGAGCCATGGCTATAGTGCCCAGTTCATTGGAAAGCCCGTTATCGGCTTCGTTTTTGATAGGTTTTCCGGGTTCTTTATGAGCACCATCTGCGGTGAATCCACCCGTCTGGATCATGAAGCCGGCTATTACGCGATGAAAAACCACGCCTTCATAGAAACCATCATTAACGTATTGAAGAAAATTAGCAACAGTTATGGGTGCTTTGTCGGGATAGAGTTCCAGCGTAATATCGCCGTAGTTTGTTTTCAAAATAACCTGTGGATTATCAGCCATTATAAGACCTCCTGCGAAAATTAATAGTGCAAGAATTATGAGTTTATTCATGCAACACTCCTTCTATTTTGTATTCATTTATAGTAAGTTCACCATGTTCAAAGACGAGATAAGTGGAATGCGAAATCCAGTCACCGGAATTTGCATAGATGCCATTAGTACATTTTTCCAGTGTTGGAATATGCGAATGCCCAAAGATCACGTAGTCATAATTATTTTTTGTGATCAGGTTTTCGGCAGCGGTTCTCAGACCCATAATGAGCATTTCCCTTTTTTTATGAGGAATACGTCTTTTACGGGAAGAGCGGGAAAGTTTGATGCCGATACCGAGAGAGAAATCAGGATGGAAAGCAGCAGAAATGCTTTGGATAAGGCGGTTACGGATAAAAAAACGGTAGATATGATAACGTAGATCGTTGCGGGTATATCTATCGCCATGGTCTATGAAGAAAGATTTTCCCTCGATTTCGCTGATAAAACTGCTCTGGCAGATCTCGATACCAAGGCTTTTTTGAAGAAAGGAATTGAACCAGAAATCGTGGTTACCCGGCAGCATCACAATGCGCGTACCACTTTTCACCAGTTCATAAAGCATAATGAGAATGGAAAAGTATTCCCTGATGATCACGTGTTTCCAGGCGATCCAGAGATCGAAGAAATCCCCGTTGATGATCAGCAGATCAGTTTTATGCTTGAGTGTTTCCAGAAAAGCAAGCACGTTCTGCCGGCGCTGGATGTCTTCATCATTTTCATAAAATTTCAGATGTGTATCGGAAATGATGACTGTTTTCAAGATATTTTAGCCTTTGGTAAAGAGGTAATAGAGAATATTCACACCCATTTTAAAAGCCTGCTGACGCACCTGTGGCGGGTCATCATGGGCATTTGACCAGCCGTCGGTAATATTGGTTTCGTAAGTATAAAGCACCATCAGTCTGCCGTCTTCATCAAAAATGGCAAAGGTCTGCGGTCTTTTATCGTCATGTTTATGGATTTTGGGAGTTCCGGCTGATAACTGATAAAATGAACTGAAAATGGGATGTGAGGCAGGCAGTTCTGCAAGTTCCTTTTCGGGGAAGACTTTTTTTATTTCCCGCCGGAATGATTCATCCATGCCATAGTCATCGTCAGCATAGAGGCAGCCGCCGCGCAGCAGCCATTTTCGCAGGTTTTCGGCGTCATTTTCACTGAAAGAGATATTTCCGTGCCCGGTCATAACAACGAAGGGAAATTCAAAAAGACGGGTTTCCGAAGGGGTTACAATTGCTTCCTCAGTGGCAAAACCAGTGTTCAGTTCATTATTAAGCACTTCCACCATGTTCGGGATCATATCGGGATTATTATACCAGTCCCCGCCACCGTCAAAGTGCAGCCGTGCGATCTGCGGTTTTTCCAGTGCCAGAAGCGGCAGACTGCCGGCAAAAAGCAGACAGAAAAAATATCTTTTCAGCAATTTACTTTTTTTCATATTAGAGGATAGGAAAAAAACCTGTTGCCAAAATGACAAGAAAAAAAAATACGTGAGATGTGAGACGGGAGACGTGAGAAGGGAAAAGTGAGGCGTGAGACGTGAGAAGTGAGAAGCAAATATAAGAAGAATTGCGAGGTTTAGATGATAGATTTATATAAGGAAATATGCCGATCTGATTTTTTTTTGATCGCCGGACCCTGCGTGATAGAAGAGATGGAGCTACTGGAAGAAATAGCGCAAAATTTATGTGAAGAAACTCAGAAAAGGAATATATTACTTATCTTTAAGAGCAGTTATGAAAAGGCGAACCGCACCAGTGCCACATCCTATATAGGACCAGGAAAACACGACGGGCTGGAAATGCTTTTCAAAATTAAAGAGAAATTTCAGGTTCCCATATTGACTGATATACATAATGAATATGATGCTGCAGATGTTGCAGAGGTGGCAGATATCTTGCAGATACCGGCATTTCTCAGCCGGCAGACATCTTTACTGGAAGCAGCCGGAAAAACCGGAAAGGTCGTCAATATTAAGAAAGGTCAGTTCATGGCTCCTGAAGATATTTTTGAAGCAGCATTGAAAGTTAAAAATGCCGATAATAACAAAATCCTTTTAACTGAACGTGGTACGAGTTTCGGTTATCATAACCTGGTGGTGGATTTTCGTTCTTTTGCCATAATGGAAGCCATGGGATTTCCCGTAATATACGATGTAACGCACAGTCTGCAGCAGCCCAGCATTGGCAAAATAAGCGGAGGCACTCCTCAATATGCCGCTATGATGGCAAAAGCAGCAGTGGCAACCGGTAAAGTAAAGGGACTATTCATAGAAACGCACCCAGAACCCTTGAAAGCCCAAAGCGATGCCAGGTCCATGCTGCCTTTAGCAGAATTACCTTCCCTTCTGGACAAGGTTCTGCGCATCCTGGGAAGATGAGAAGATGAGAAGATGGGAAGATGAGATGTCAAGCCAGCCTGGCAAAATAAGGAGTAAATTTGAAAGCAGCTAAAATAAAACTGATCATTATGGATTGTGACGGTGTCTTTACTGATGGTAGTATAACTTATGACAATCATCGGGTAGAGGCAAAGAATTTCTCTGCCAAAGACGGGATGGGTGTGATGCTGGCTCATTTTAGCGGACTGAAAATAGGCATGCTCACCGGACGTAAGTCGGAAGTTGTGGCACAGCGCTGTGAAGATTTACGCTTTGATTACGTATATCAGGGCATCTGGCGCAAAGCGGCTGCAGTGGAAGAGATATTGGCATTAGCGGGACTGGATTGGGAAAATCTGGCATATATAGGTGATGACTGGAATGATTATCCCGTAATAAAACGGGCAGGATTAAGCGCAGCCCCGGCAGATGCCTTTGATGATTTTAAGGAAAAAGTGGATTACGTCTGCCAGCGGGTAGGCGGCAAAGGTGCCGTACGTGAATTCATAGAATATATTCTAAAAGAACAGGGAAGATATGAAGAAGTACTGGAAGCTTTTCTGGCTGATCTTGACGGTTAGTCTGCTGGCTGCCGGCTGCACAAAAGATAAAATGGAACCAGCCGGTATCGAAATTGCTAAAGGACTGCCGGATGAACAAAGCGACGGAGTTAATACCATTACTCTAAATGGCAATATCGTTTCCATGGAAATGCATGCCCGTCATATAGACCGCTATTATAAAAAGAAAGAGACCTATATAGACAGCTTATTCGTGAAGAAATTTGACGAAAAGGGCGACTTGAATTCCACTCTGACCTGCGAAAAAGCTAAAATTGATGAAGCCACTAACATAATAGTCTGCGAAGGTAATGTGGTTATCGTAAGCGATAACGGTATATTGCGTACACCTCTTCTTACCTGGAACCGTGATACGGACGGGATCATTGCCGAGAATGGCTTCGTTATGGAAAGGGGCGATGACATTTTACGGGGTGATATGATGAAAACAGATATGAATATGGATAAACTGGAAATCATTAACGTTTCGGCAGAAGGTAAAGTTAAAAGCGGCAAAGTGGAATGGTAAAAAAAACAGGTTTTCTGCTGCTGCTTTTGCTAAGCTTCGTATCACTTCTGAGTGTTGAGGGTGAATTGCGTCCTTACCGGTTGATCCATGCCGACAGTCTGGAGGCAGTGAAAGAAAACGGTGCTTACGTGAGTGAATTAAGAGGTAATGTGCATTTTTTCTACGGGGATACCGAGTTTTATACTGATACCGCCCACATTTATGAAGAACAGAAAATTGTGATGATGGTTGGCAATGTGAAAATTTATGATGATACTTTGAGTCTGCAGGCAAAGGAAGTGGAATACTTTCGCCGACAGGAAAAACTGAAGCTAAACGGCAGCGTTTTTCTGGAAGAAAGCCACCGTGACAGCACCTGGCGCACCTTTAATGCCGAAAAAGTGGAATACTTAAGAGACCAGCGTAATTTTCAAGCCTGGGATAACGTAAAAATGTTCGACAGCCGTGAGCAGATAAATGGAAGCTGCGGCTATCTTACTTATAATGGAGAAAAAGGTTTTGGCTTTCTGCGCGATAAACCGGAACTAAGCCTGGCTCAACAAGACACTATTACCATTAAAGCCCAGAAAATTGAATACTATGACGAATATAAGAAGATCGTAGCGATCTTTGAAGTGGAAACCATTTTTTCGGAATATTTAATTACCAGTGATTTTCTGATCTATTTTTCCGAACAGGAAAAAGCTATCTATAGGGGAGAACCAAGATTGTATTCCAGTCTTTTTGATGCCGAAGCCAGTGAAGTTACCATCTTTTTTGTGGAAAATGCTTTAGAAAGAGCCGAATTGCAGGATTCCTGCCTGGTCACCTACAAAGTTACCGAAGAAGGCAGCAAAGAAAACAGCGTAAGTTCGGATGATATGGAATTTATCTTCACCAACAAGGTAATCAGTGAATGCCGTGCCCATAATAATATTATCAGCAATTACATTCAGCAGGAAGATCCAAGTAAAAGACAGGACTACCTGGAAAATCTCTCAAGAGGAAATGAGCTGATAATGTATATGGATGAAAAAGGTTATATAGACCACCTGAACATGCAAGGCAATATATCGGGGACGTATAAGTTTAGTGAATAGTGAATAGTGAAAGGAACCGCGGATTAAGAGGATTAAACGGATTAAGAGAAGAAATTTCAACCACAAAGACCGCCAGATGACGCTCAGAAAGAGAAAGGCTTTTCAGACATTCGACTCATGATGCACGAGTCTCTAATCAGCCCTATAACATTCAATTTCATCCTACTCACGTCTCATTTCTCACTATTGCCCACAATTCATTAAGCAATTTTACGTCCAAACGAGAAAAAAAGTTGACAAGTAAAGAGAAAAGATTAAAATTCATTCTATGAATAACAGGATAGTAACTAAAGAATTAGTTAAGATATATGGGAAAAGACGTGTTGTGGACAGGGTTAGCCTTGAAATCAACCAGGGAGAAGTTGTGGGCATTTTGGGTCCCAACGGGGCAGGGAAGTCGACTACTTTTTACATGATACTTGGTTTGATCAAGGCTAATGAAGGAGAAGTGCGATTTAATGAACAAAATATCTCACGTCTGCCGTTATATAAGCGAGCGCAGCTAGGTATAGGTTACCTGGCCCAGGAGCCATCCATATTTCACAAGTTGACAGTAGAGCAGAACATAATGGCAATTCTGGAAACTTTGGCAATACCACGGCGAGAGCGGAAGCGACGATTGGAAGAGCATCTGGAAGAATTGAATTTAACGAGACTGGCACGCCAGAAGGCATATACGCTATCCGGTGGGGAGCGCAGAAAGCTGGAAATAACCAGGTCTCTGGTAACATCGCCCTCATTTCTGTTAATGGACGAGCCCTTTGCCGGAGTAGATCCAATGGCTGTGGCAGACATTCAGGATATAATACGTAAACTCAGGGAGAAAAATATCGGAGTATTTATAACGGATCATAATGTACTGGAAACCTTAAAGATCACTGAAAGAGCTTATATCATATACCAGGGAGAGATACTCTTTAGCGGAACATCTAAAGAGCTGGTCAATGATGAACGGGCGCGGAAAGTATATCTGGGCGATAAATTTATAAATCCCTTTGGTCAAGATGATGAGTAAGATGCGAATAAATCAGAACATCAGTCAGCGGCAGACCCAGACACTGCTGATCAAGCCCAAGATGTTGCAGTCTTTGGAGATACTGGCCGCGCCAATAATGGAGCTGGAGACATTTTTGGCGATGGAACTGCAGAAGAATCCCATGCTTGAGCTTCTGGATGACGATATTGATGATGCCCGGAATACAGTAAAAGAGGACGTATCAGATGAACCGAAACCAGATGTTGATGGTGATCCCAGCGCAGAGATGAAGGAACTTCTGGAAGAGACGCGGCAGCTGAGTGAAGTTCTTGATTCCTGGTCGGAATATACAGGTGAGAATTATACGAATCTGCGTTCATCGGATGATTTGGATTTTGAGGATAAATATAGTACAAACCGCAATATGATCACCGATGAAAATGAGCGTGACCGTTTTCTGGAACAGCTCGAGGACTATGAGTTATCAGAGATGGAATTTGATTATGCCGAAGAGTTACTGGAAAGTGCTAATGCGCATGGATTTCTACCGGAAGATCTGGACATTTATGCCTTGGCAGAGGAGTATCAGATATCAGCGGAGCGCGCTGATGAGATCCACCTGCTGCTGCTGAATATGGAGCCACGTGGAATAACAGCGCGAACGATGCAGGAATGCCTGATTGTGCAACTGGATAAGGATGATATACATTACGAACATCTGGAGCAGGTGATCAGGGAAGATTTTGATGATCTGATCCATAAAAGATATAAGAAGATCAGCTCCAAATATGGAGTTGCCGAGAAGACCATATTATTCTGGAAAGAGATGATTGGCAATCTTGATCCCAAACCCGGATTAAGGATAATACCATTTGATCCTGATTATGTAACTCCGGATGTGATCATTAAGAAAATAGGCGACAGGTTTGAGATCATCAGCAATGATTTCTCATATTCCAGAGTGAAATTGAGCCGGAACTACCTCAATATACTGAATACGGTAAAGGATGACAAAGAAGCCGTAGATTTTGTTCGAGAGAGGATCAATGCCGCCAAGTTCATAATTAAAAGCGTTTATTTACGCGGCAGAACCCTGGAACGGGTAGTGCAGGCTATAATCAAGCACCAGTCGGAGTTCTTTTATGAAGAGAACGGGACTTTGCGACCCTTGACTTATGCGGTGATAGCTGATGAACTGCAGGTGAATGAATCTACAATCTCACGGGTAGTGCGAAGTAAATATGCGGAAACGCCTTTTGGTATGATGTGTTTGAAAGATTTCTTCACCAGTAAAGCAGGCAAAGACGAGAATTATAATTCCATTTCACGTCACAGTGTGGAAGTGAGGCTACAGGAAATGATAGAGGAAGAAGATGGTGATAATCCCTTGAGCGATCTGGATATAGCGCGTCTGCTTCGTAAAGAGGGGATGACGGTATCCCGTCGGGTAGTAGCTAAATACAGGAAGAAGTTAGGTATATTGAACAGTCATTTAAGGAGCAAAGATTGATAAAATATTCTGTGGGAATAATAGGTGGCGGACCCGGGGGTTATGTAGCCGGAATAAGGCTGGAGCAGTTGGGAGTGAAGTGTGTTGTTTTTGAAAAGGAACGTCTGGGAGGTGTGTGCCTGAACTGGGGCTGTATACCTACCAAGGCATTAGTTAAAGTAGCAGATCAGTTTCAGGAATTTCAGGTCGCAGTGCAGGAAGGTTATCTCCGCGGGACTGCGGCAATAGACTTTTCGGAAGTGAAAGTGAGACAGAAAAAAATCGTGGAACAACTGGTTGGAGGAATAGAGTATATCTATGATAAGCGCAAAATAGCGCTGGTGATTAATACCGTAGAAGTGATCAAGGCGACAAACGCGGGATATGAAATAACAGCAGGCGGAGAGCAGTATAGCGTAGATTACCTAATAATAGCCACAGGTTCAAAGCCCAAATCTTTGCCATTTATGCCCTTTGACGGAGAACGGATCCTATCATCGCGAGATCTGCTGAGTTTAGAGATTCTACCTCAAAAACTGGTTGTAGTAGGTGGAGGTGTTATCGGCTGTGAATTTGCCTGCATCTTTCGGCAACTGGGTGTGGAAATGGAAATCGTGGAATTTCTGCCGAGTCTGATCGCAATGGAAGATGAAGAAGTAGGCAAGCGCTTAAGTACGAGTTTCAAGAAAATGAAAATAAAGCTGCATACAAAAACGGCAGTGGAAGGCTATGAATACCTGGAAAACGGTATCAGGCTGCTACTATCTAACGGAAAGACTCTGGAAGCAGATAAGGTGCTGGTGAGTGTGGGCCGGGAGCCGTTATTTGAGATAAAATGTGAGGGTTTTGAGCTGCAGCGGGAAAGAGGTTTTGTAACTATTGATGAGGAAATGCGTAGTAATAACAGTAAGATTTTTGCTATAGGAGATGTAACCGGAAAACTGATGTTGGCGCACGCAGCCAGTAAACAGGCGGTTATGGCAGCGGAAACGATATACGCAGAGCTGAATAAGGTGAAATCAGCAGCAGCAAACCTGCGTTATGAAAACATCCCGCGCTGCACATATACCAATCCTGAGATTGGGTCAGCGGGTCTTACAGAAGCAGAAGCCAGAGAAAAATATGGGGAAATAGAAACGGGCAGATTTATGTTTGCGGCAAATGGCAAGGCCTTGACGCAGAGTCAAACAACAGGATTCGTGAAAGTGATAGCTGAGAAAACAGGCGGCAGGATTGTTGGTATGCATATAATAGGACCCAGTGCGACGGAGCTGATCGGACAGGGTGGCATCTTACTCGGCCTGGAAGCAGATATGGGAAAAGTTAAAAAGATAGTTTTTGCACATCCAACATTATCTGAAGCAATAGGAGAAGCGCTAGAGGATCTGGAAGGATTAGCGCTGCACAAAATATAACATGAAAAAGAAGGCGAAAATTAAAATATCTATTATATTTATATATGAAGGAGGTTTTGTACTGCAATTGTTATCCCATGCAAGTAAAAAAAGGACAGAAGGAGTAAATTATGGAAATTACAATTACTGCTCGACACTTTGATCTGACAAATGCGATCAGAGATCACATCGAATTAAGCAGCGAGAGACTTGACCGTTATTTCGACCAGGTAATGAATATTCATTTCATTCTCTCACTGGAAAATGAACAGAGTCACGTGGAAATGATTCTGCATGCACCTCGCAATATATTCCGTTCGGATTCATTTGACAAGGATATGTACCTGGCGATTGACACAGCCATTGACAAGATGGAAGCCCAGGTTCGCAAGCTCAAGGACAAATGGTCAGATCATCAAAAGAAAAGCCTGAAGAAAAGCACCGAATTTGTTTACGCTAATTTGATCGAAAGAGCAGGGGACAGGCACCGGATAAATGTGAAGAGAGTCCCACCGGAACTAATGACAATAAACGAAGCTATAGATAAAATAGAAAGTGAAGATGAATTTTTCCTGATCTTTAGAGATGTGGATACAGACAAAGTATCAGTTCTCGTTCGCAAAGATGAGCAGCATTATAAGCTTTTTGCTAATATGTAATTAAGGATTAGCGGTCAGGATGGTGGAAATCATCCTGACCGCTGCATTCGGGGAAGTATATGAAGAAATCCAGAGAATATTCAATCCGTCATTTTTATAATGAAGTAAAACAGCAGTTGAAACTTACTTTATTGACTAATGAGAAAACCATGAATAAGAGTATAACCACACCATATCTGAATCGTCCGGGTTTGGCGTTAAGCGGATATTTTGAAAGGTTTTCGGATGAGCGGATACAGGTTTTAGGTGAAACAGAGATCAGTTACCTGCAGAGTCTGGAAGAGGATGCACGGTTTGAGCGGTTGAAGGAGCTAATGGTTTATGACTTGCCCTGCATTATCATCACCAAGGGACTTTCCGCGCCACGAGAACTGATCTTTCTGGCAGACCAGTATGATATTCCGGTATTTTCCAGTCATCTGAGCACGAACAGGTTTTATAATGATCTGATGAAGCATCTTGATAGCAAGTTTGCGGAGCAGATCACGATCCATGGAGTATTAGTGGAAGTATTTGGTATAGGAATGCTAATCACAGGTTCAGCTGGTATCGGCAAAAGCGAGTGTGCCCTGGACCTGGTGGATCGTGGTCATCGTTTAATCAGTGATGATGCCGTAACATTACGTGTGCTTGATGGGCATATCATCGGTCAGCCCAGAACAGAGAATCTCTATTTCATGGAAATTCGCGGCATTGGTCTGGTTAATATTGAAAAGATGTACGGGATCCACGGAGTCCGTAAAACCAAAGAAGTGAATATTCAGGTGGAACTGATGAAATGGGAAGGGACGGAGAGTTATCAGCGACTTGGATTGCAGGATGAGATGACAGATATTATGGGGGTGAAGATACCTATAATCTATCTGCCGGTAACGCCAGGGAAAAATCTTTCAGTAATCATGGAACTGATAGCAATGAATCACAGTTTACGTTCATTTGGCTATAATGCTGCTGATGAGCTAACTCAGAAATTGAATCGTTCAATCAAGGAAAGATCTGAACTTAATTATCGTATGGAGAATGATATTGATAATAAGAAGAATTAAGGTAATAAATAGATTAGGGCTGCATGCCCGACCCTCAACTTTATTAGTAAAAAAAGCAACCCAGTTCCGGGCAGAACTAAAGGTCCGAAAAGAAGAAATGGAAGTAAACGGGAAAAGTCTCCTTGGAGTATTAACGCTGGCAGCGGAATATGGTTCTGAGCTGGAATTAATAGCCAATGGGATTGACGAGGAAGAAATGCTGATGGCAATTGAAAGACTGTTCCAGGAGAAATTTGAAGAGGAGTAATGGAAAAAATCTGTGGTAAACCAGTAGGGCAGGGCATAGGACTGGGCAGGCTACTATGCCTGAAAGACGTAATTATCCTGCGCAAACGCAGCATATCGCCTGCTGAGGCTCAGGAAGAGCATCAGCGTCTTGAGACTGCCATCAAAGAAGCAAACAGGGAAATAGACGATACACTGAAACTGCTGGAGCTTGAAAAGAAAGAAGAGGATATATTAATTACTCATAAAATGATACTTCAGGATCCTGAAATGCTAGGCAATATAAGGGAAATTATAACCAGTGAGTTAATATGCCTGGAACAGGCACTGATGAAGAATCTGGAAAATATCAAGCAGGTATTTGCCGGGATGAAAAATGATTATTTTGCCGAACGCTATCTTGATTACAAAGACGTTACACAGCGAATGATCAGGCAACTTACAGATTATAAGAAGCCAAACGAATCCTGGCACGACCGCATACTCGTAGCCCAGGAATTTACACCTTCGCAGGTTGTGGAAGCATATCGACAGCAGGCCAGCGGGATCATATCAATTAAAGGGAATGGCAAATCACATACAGCAATTCTGGCAAGATCTCTAATGATACCTTTTGTTACGGATATCAAGAAAAATTCGGAAGACCTCTGTGACCAGAATTTTGCCATTATAGATGGTTTTAAAGGAGATATATATATTGAGCCTGATGAGCTGTTGTGGAAGCATTACAGTCAGGAAAAGAAGAATAATGATTTAATACATCAGGAACTGGTGGAACTGGCAAAAAAAGAAACAGTAACCCTGGATGGGCAGAAAATTAAAATCTATTGTAATATAGAAATTCCGGAAGAAATAGAAGTCCTGAAGAAGATGAATACAGACGGAATAGGGCTTTTCCGGACGGAATTTCTATATCTGGACAGAGATAATCCACCTTCAGAAGAAGAGCAATTTAAAATTTATCGTGAAGTAGCTGAGAAACTGGCACCTCTGCCTGTGATCATACGAACTATGGATATAGGCGGAGACAAGGTGGCCCCGTATTTTCACGAGCAGGAGAGCAATCCTAATCTGGGCTTGCGTGGTATCAGGATGTCATTTCACAGGGAAGAAATATTTAAAGAGCAGATACGAGCGCTGCTCAGGGCAGCTGCTTTTGGTAATATCAAGGTAATGTTCCCGATGATAAGCTGCGTAGCTGAGGTCAGGAAAGCCAGAGAAATCATGGGAATATGTGCCGCAGAATTGAAGCAGGAAGGCTTGGATTTTAAGGCAGATATTCCGATTGGCTCTATGATCGAAGTTCCTTCAGCTGCGATCCGGGCAGATAAAATTGCACCGGAATGCGATTTCTTCAGTATTGGCACCAATGACCTCGTGCAATATACAATGGCTGTTGACCGTAACAGCAGCCTGGTAAACGAATATTATAATGAACTGGATACGGCAGTGCTGACCCTGATCCGCAATGTATGCAATGCAGCTCATGCCGCAGGGATCAAGGTGGCAGTCTGCGGTGAAATGGCATCTCAGGCAAAATATACGGAACTCTTGCTGGGGCTGGGGATTGATGAGCTTTCAACCAGTCCGGCTCAGTTTGGTTTAGTAAAAAAGACCATATTAACAACTGACTCAGCGAAAGGAAAAGCTTTTGCTGATTCACTTTTAAGTTAAAGGATTTTATTGTGCAGAATTACGAGGAAATACTTGATAATGACGAATTATTGAAAAAGTTGGGCTGGGAAGAATATTTTCAGCTCGTAATCCATTATCCTGAGCAGGTATTGACTGGTTTTATGGATGCTTATGCGCAGGAATTGAACACTTCGGGAATAAACACCGTCTATTTTTTAAATCCCGCAAGCCAATTCGATATTCTATACATTTGGTTGAAGATAATCTGCCAGGACAAGTTTGAGTTTGTGGAGACAACAGATTATCCTGTTTTAAAAAATCAGGCAGCAATTGTGAAACCCAGTTATACTTTTGATAAAAACAGCATTAAGCAGAGCATTACTATAACAGCTATGCAGGATGGTAACAAGGATGAGATCTATCTTGATCTCAGTCACATTCGTTCCCTTGATGGCAATTGTGCATTACTGGGTGGTATCTGCGGATTGCTTGATCAGTTATCCGGGATTGATTTTCTGCTTCCGGTAAGGAGCCTGGTTGCCTTGCTGATGCACAAAGCCGGTGCATTGACCTGGCGGGTACCATTTGAGAGGAATTTTGCTAAAGGCTGGGCAGTGCGGCTTTATGAAAAAGGATTAAGATATGTGACAGCAGGCAATGTGAACGATTATGCCGTTATTGCAGCGGAATGGGAGAAATTACTGAGAAATGCCGGAGTGGATCACGGTGATCAGGTAATACATCTGCGCAGCAGGCTAAGCCTTGAAGAGCAGGCAACCAATGCAAAAACTATCTTTGGTGATGGTAAAACCCTGCTTGAGGAAGCTGTTACACTCTACCAGCTGGGTGTGATTACCGGGATTTATTGTGCGATACTGAATAATAAGAAAAAAGAGGAATAAAATGTATTCAAAACAGTTATTTACTTCCGAATCAGTCACGGAAGGACATCCCGATAAGGTCGCTGATCAGATTTCAGATGCCGTACTGGATGTGATCATGAATGAAGATCCGATGGGACGTGTAGCCTGCGAGACCTTCCTGACCACAGGACTAGTATTTGTTGCCGGAGAAATTACAACTGAATGTTATGTAGACATCCCCTTAATCGTCCGGGATACATTAAAAAGAATAGGTTACGATGATGCTGATTCCGGAATCGGTTACCGTTCCTGCGGAATTATCACCAGCATTGACCCGCAGTCAACAGATATCAAGATGGGCGTTGATGAAGGAGAAGGGCATGAACAGGGAGCCGGAGACCAGGGTATGATGTTTGGCTATGCCTGCCGGGAGACGGAGACTTTAATGCCTATGCCGATAGCCTTTGCTCATAAACTGGCAGCAAGACTGGCTTACGTACGCAAGGAAGGGATTTTACCTTTCCTGCGTCCTGATGGAAAAACACAAGTGACAATTGAATATGATGGCAAAATACCTGTTGCCTGCAATACAATTGTTATTTCCACGCAGCATAATCCCGAAGTTACACAGGAACAGATACGCAGGGGACTGATTGCAGAAGTGATTAAACCGGTTATCCCATCCAACTTGTTGTCAGATAATACAATCATCTATACTAATCCCACCGGGCGTTTCGTGATAGGTGGACCTCAGGCAGATACCGGATTGACCGGCAGAAAGATCATTGTTGATACTTATGGTGGCAAAGGCAGTCATGGTGGTGGTGCTTTTTCAGGTAAAGATCCCACCAAAGTCGATCGCAGCGCTTCCTATATGGCAAGGCACGTGGCAAAAAATATTGTAGCTGCAGGTCTGGCAGAAGAATGTGAAGTTGAAATCGCCTATGCTATTGGCATTGCGGAACCGGTCTCGGTTCTCATAAATACATTTGGAACTGGTAAGATAGATGATATGAAGATGAGAAAAATAGTACGTGATACTTTTGATCTGAGACCCAAAGGCATAATCTCATATCTCGACCTGAGAAGACCCATTTATTCCCTCACCGCAGCTTACGGACACTTCGGCAGAGAATTACCGGAATTTACCTGGGAAAAGACCCATCGCGTTGAAGAATTGATCAAAAAAGCCGGTCTGTAAAATTTACAGTTAAATTAGAAATATCGAAAGGGGCGAACCAGAGTGTTCGCCCCTTTTTTTACTGGATTATTGCAAAAGTATCATTTTCCTGGTAATCCGGGAAGTTGAACTTTTCAAACTATAAAGATACATTCCGGAAGCTATCGGATCATTGTTATCATCTTTCCCATTCCAGATCACTGTATGAGTACCGCTGGTGATATTATCATCAAGGAGAGTAGCAATCTTCTGCCCTTTCAAGTTATAAATGCTAAATTCCACGTTATCATCCTGTGGTAAATTAAACTCAAATGTGGAGGAGGGATTGAAGGGATTCGGATAATTCTGATTCAGGCGGATATCTTCAATTTGAGGCAGACTTTCGTCAATTGCAGTCTGAGGGGCATCGCGTACGAGGCGCACATAATTATAGATGCGTATGGCATCACCTTGAGGTCCATGTCCCTGAGGCCAGTCGTCAGGATTCCCGGTTTTGGGATCGCTGCGCTGGGCTCCGGCACCATGCACATCGATCCAGTTACCGAACATATATCCGTAGGCGGTACCGAAGCAGACATATGAGGCAAAAGCACCGTTCTGATCCTGTGTCCAGTTGGCATGCGTGGTTCCGCTCCAGTAAAAGGGATAATCAGCAGTCCCTGCTTCGGAAGTGATCTGCGTGCAGTTAAAGATCGGGTCAATGGCAGGTGTTCCGGTAACGGAGGGTGCACGTGTGTAATCCACAATGCTTTGCAATTCTTTCACGTTCGGCAGTCTCCAGTCATCATACCCGGCAATATCAGCGTTTTCAGCAAAACTGAGCGCATCTTCCCAAAGCATTCCATCTCCGCTGTCATTTTGCATCCACATCAATCCCGTGGCATTATCGGTAATTGTTCCATCACCAATATCAGTAAAATCATTTATACCATAATCCGTAGCACCTCTCACATATAGAACATAAAACTGTTTGTCCTCAGTATGACCCGGCATAGGTCCTGTCGGGTAGCCTTTAATGCGTCCATCAGCAAAATTCACTCCAAACATGGTTTCATTACCATTCATAGTAGTGCCTATATAAAGAGTTGATGTGGCATATTGTGAGTCTATTATCCTCTCATCAGCACTAAGGTCACCATAACCAAAATCAAAATAATCAGTATCAATAAATGGCACCAGATCATCGGTAGAGCTTCCTTCATAACCGCTGGGGTCTATCCCGTTAAAGTCCATTAGTGAGTATTGTTCTTTGATATTTGGCAATCGCCAGTCAGTGTAACCACCAGTAGTGCAGTTAACTGCATTTGCCAGAGCTTCTGATTGTGACATCTTATCTTGATAATCTATATCACCGTCACCATCCTGATCAGTGGTTTTTTGCCACATTAAACCAGTAACATTATCCGTGATAGTGCCATCGCCATTATCCGTAAAAGAAGGCTGATTGCCGGTATAGCAGGCATCCTGTCCAAAAAAAGCATCCCCTGCAATAGGTTCAGTTATAGCTGTAAGATTATTATAATAGAGCGTTTGACCGGTATCAACAATTGGGTAAGTTATTTCTGCCATAAGAATAGTTAGGGTGAGTAGAATGACTAAGATCATTATTTTCTTCATTTTTCTAATCTCCTTTGTTCAGATTCATAATAAAAGACAGAAAGGTAGAATAATCTCTGCAATAAATATTGAACTTCAGAACACCTGACTTCATAAAAGATAACTAAAATGTAATGCCATACATTTCAATATATTATCTCTTAGTTACATTTTTTCTGGCATCCCCCCGTTTTTCTTATCAAAGATGTATTAATATGAATGATAACTTACCAGTTAAGTTGAACTTGCACCGCTACCGGTACTACGGAAGTGGGGCGAGAGCAACGGCTAATCACTTCCGATCTTTTTAAGTAATTATCATAAGAAAGAGAGAGTAAGTAAAAATTTATAAACTGGTTGCTGGTGGTTGTGTTCCCGCCCCACTTGCGAGTACACCAGCGGTGCAAGTCCAATAGATTTATTTTTTTCGTTTTAATTTCGAAGGGATGCGAAATAATTCCGAATACGGATTGACTTATGGAGTAAATTGACAGTGTTAATTTGTAGAAAACGAAGTTTTCTTTACCATTCACTGACTTCAATTTTACATTTCCTGTCGCTGTCATTCAAAAATCAAAATTCATAATTGATCATATATATATCCATAATTTTTACTTTTTAAAATAATTTACCCTCTCCCAGCAACAATCACCGTCACGATAAATTCGTTTTGTCCGTTTTGTTCGTTGCTAAATAATCTTAATTTAAAATCTATTACTTAATCTCCAGTTATCTGCATCAATAAAGTATATGGATACATTGCGCGTTACAGAAGGGATTTTGATGCAGATGATAATAATCCCTCCGGAAAGCCGGTTCATTCTTTACTAAAATACATCAAAGATACCACAAGAATATGCTTTGAACTTCTTAAATCTGAACTTCCTGGCTATTATTGATAGCAAATATTAGAAATGTTCCCAAAATGTTCCCAAAATGTTCCATCATAACTATATGTTACTATGTCAGTTACAGTAAAATAGAACATTTTTTAGCGTTTTTTGAATATATACCCCCCTATTTTAACTTTTTAAAAATTCGCCCCCTCGCCTCTTCACCCCTTCGCTTAGTCGCTGTTCCCGTCCATCAGTCAATCCGTCTATCAGTCTTTCACTCGTTGAACGAAGTGAAACATAAAATCCCTATTTTTAACTTTTCGGTTATAATTCCCAATACGAATTGACTTATGGAGTAAATTAACAGTGTTAATTTGTAGAAAATGCAATTTTCTGATCATTCCACAAATCACCAATTCCCAATTCCCAATCACCAATTCCCATCATTACAGATTGAAAAAAGTAAGGAGAGTAAGGAAAGAGTAAGGATGAAGGGAAATGAATTTACATAACAGCCATTCTGTAACATTTTGTCTTTTGAATAAAGAGAGGTCGAAATGTATTTAAAAAAACTTTTACCGGTTTTCATGTTTTTATCAGGATTAACCATTCTATATGGGCAGTGGACGGAAACCAGTGGTCCCATGGGTGGATATGTGCGCTCACTTGCATTTGATGGTGAAAATGTATATGCTGCCACGGGCGGTGGTGTGCTGGTTTCTGAAAATGATGGTGAAAGCTGGGAATTTCGTAATAACGGACTTTCAAGCTGCGATACTAAATCATTAGCTGTTCTTGGTGACTATATCTTCGTCAGCGGTGATGAGAACGTGTTCCGCAGCAGTAATCAGGGATTGAACTGGGAAGCTGCCGGAACTGAACTGCAGAATAAATATACTAAAAACCTGGTGGTCTGTAATAATGTGCTTTTTGCCGGAACATACCTTTATGAGATCTGGCGTTCTGAAGATTACGGCAATACCTGGACTCTGGTTAATAATGGTATTGAAGGCGTGGAATATATCTACTGGCTGGCAACTGACGGAATGAATATTTATGCCGGTACCTATCAGGACGGGCTTTTTCGTTCTCAGGATATGGGGGAGAGCTGGCAGGCAATCAATACCGGATTGAACAGCACTGATATTATGGCGATCTATTATTTTGAAGGAACATTATATCTCAGTACTTTAAGTAACGGAGTTTATGTCTCGACAAATAGCGGAGATAGCTGGTCTGCTCTGGGAACCAATATTCCTTCGGTAAAGGGATTTTACAGCCTGGGTGATGATCTTTATGCTGCTTCCTTTGGTGGTGGAGTTTATAAATCGAGCAATAATGGAGCAAGCTGGACAATGCAAAACAGCGGACTCTCAGAACAGAGTATCTGGACAATCGGTGCCAGTGAAACATCTCTTTTCGTGGGCGTGACGAGTGGTCACATATTTCGTTCAACTAATAATGCGGGAAGCTGGAGTTTTTGCAATGCCGGTCACGATTTCAAAGCACCCGTGGGTTCTCTAACTGCCGCAGGTAATAATCTGATCGCCGGAACTCATGGCTCAAAACTGCATATTTCATCGAATGGCGGTGCAGACTGGACTGCTACAAGCTCAATTGGAACTGTGGAAATCCGCGCTGTATATTACAATGGCACTCACGTTTTAGTCGGAACTGATATGCTGGGACTTTTCGCTTCCACAAATAACGGAGTCAGCTTTAATTCATCCAATAACGGTTTAGGCAGTGCCTGGATACAGGCATTTACCTGGTTTGATGATGTATATTTCGCAGGTAGCAGAGATGCAGGCGTTTACGTGTGGCATGTTGGTTCAAATACCTGGATTTCAGGAAATAATGGTATCAGCAGCATCAATATCACTGCCCTGGAAAATGACGGTAATTTTGCCTATGCCGGCACGTATGAGAGTGGTGTGTTCAGGTCAGCAGTTTTCGGTGAAAACTGGACTGCTGTAAATAATGGTCTGATTTGCCCAAACATTACCTGTTTACAGGTGATTGATGGTTACATATTTGCCGGAACTCTTTATGACGGCATTTTTGTTTCTGATGATCAGGGAGAAAACTGGAATCAGGTAATGGCAAGTGAATTTATTCGCTGTTTAACAGCTTATGAAAACTTCATCTTTGCAGGTACAAATTCTGGCTCAGTATATGTGTCACAGGATTTCGGTGAAAACTGGTTCAACATGACCTCTGATCTGGAAGGATCACCGATATTATCATTATTTCCTCACAATGAATATCTCTGGGCAGGTATAAATGCCGGTGGTGTGTGGAAATATCCGCTTTCCGAAATTAGTTTTCATCATTACGGAGACGTGACTGATGATGGATTAATTGATGCCTTCGATACTGCCAATGTTTTGCAATACGTTGTAGGCATGAACCCGGTTGGCGCACCATTACCATGGGAAAACTGGCAATTAGAAATGGCAGACGTAGATGGAGACGAAACCATAACTGCCTATGATGCAGCACTAATTCTCAGATTTGCTGTTGGCATGATCACAGAGTTTCCCGTGGAAGATTAAGAAAGTGAATCACATGAACTATATAGATACGATATATTTCATCAATCCTGCTCATAATAATTAATTATAGCTTTACAAAAATCCGGCAATTATGTCCGATGGTATCATGCATAAAATAATTATCATGAAGGATGGTATCGGATGATAAGAGATTTGTTGTATCAATACAATCCCTGGTGGGAGGGGGAGTTTCAATCTAAACTTCAGAAAAGGGCTAAATACCAGAACCCTTTGTATCAGGCAAAAGAGCGCAGATCTATTGAGATGATCACAGGCTTGCGTCGGGTGGGTAAAACAGCCTTAATGAAACTGGTGATTGAAAAATTATTATCTGAAATCAGCGCTGACAGAATATTATATATCAGTCTGGATGCTTATGGCTTAGAGAAATATTCTATTCACGATATCTTAGAAGAATTCAGGAAAATACATAAGCATTCCCGGGATAAACAATTATATCTCTTTTTGGATGAAGTGGTATTTAAAGATAACTATCAGCAGGAACTTAAGAATTTTTATGATAATGAAAATCTGAAAATATATGTGTCTTCTTCGCAGGCTGGTTTAATGAAAGATCAGAGAGGGTTGTTAACTGGCAGAATGAGGCTGCATGAAATACTGCCCTTGAATTTTGCTGAATATTTAGATTTCTTAAATATTATCATAAAACCTTCGGAATCTTATCTGCTGGAAAAATATTTTGAAGAATTCATGAAATCAGGTGGAATACCGGAGTATGTATTAACCGGAGATATTGGTTATCTCGACGAATTATGTGATAATCTCTTATACAAAGACATCATTGCAGTCCATAATATTAAGGACTCCTTCCTGATACGTGACTATTTTAAGCTGTTAATGGAAAGAGCCGGAAAACAGGCATCAATTACAAAAATGGCTAATGTATTAGGGATAAGCAGAGATTCATCCAGCAGATATTTTGGCTTTTTTCAGAATTCTTACATTATCCACGCAATTGAACGCTGCGGAAAAATAAATGAGAGGATCCGCTCGGGTAAGAAAGTTTATGCCGGTGACATCGGGATCAGGAATATGGTAACCGGATTTACAGATAAAGGGGCATTATTTGAAAATCTGGTTTTCTTTGATATCAAGCACCTTGCTCCCTGCTACTATATTGATAATGGTATTCAATTAGATTTCAAAACAGATAACCTCCTGATTGAAGTTAAATTTAATTCCGAAATGACTCCTAAACAGAAAGAATTATTTGATTCTTTCCCTGGTGAAAAATTTTTGATAAAGGATATTAAGAGTTTCCTGCAGCTCCGGCAGCACATGAACCCGGGAAATTAATGTAGGTCAATCTTTTCAGATTGACCATTAAATCAATACTTAATCTGGAGAGATTAAGTATCAAAATGAAATGAATCCACTCCTTCTTTAGTCAATAATTGTGCAAAACTAAGTCTAAATTTCTAAGGTAGTTAGAAATCCATGCAGTGTAAGGTTTCACGAGAACTTGAGGCGCGCTCACATTGATATGATTAAGTGTAAGTTACCGGAGGAGGTCGCAGATCTGGAAAAGCTCAATGAACATAAAGCTGAGTGATATTTCTCATGGAGTGCATTATCCGTGATAATGCAATAAAACGAAGTTTTATGTCTTTATCTTAACTAACAAAGGATCTTAACCACGAAACAAGCGAAAATACACAAAAAAATGACTGGATACTATCAATAACGTGAAACGAAGGGTCGCCCTTGTCGGGGCGTAATGCAATGAAGACTGAAGACCTTCGCAAGGTTTTATTGGTGATTTCTTCCATTCAAAATTAAAAATTAATAATTATTAAATGCTGGTGCTGGAAAGAGGACTCGAACCTCCGAGCTACTGATTACGAATCAGTAGCTCTCCTGACTAGCGAATCCTGCTCCTTAAAAGGCAGAAATATTTTACTCACCCTAGCAGAGAATCAGTTCATATGTACACAACAGGAAATCACGTTTTTTTTTCGATTCTTGAAAATAATTCTTGACCCATTTTCGGCTTAATCATAATATTGGTATTATATTAAAAGCTGAATGACAAGCAGGAGGTAATTATGAAACACGTGGCAATTTTTTTTATTGTTTTAACACTGGGAATAAATCTGTGTGCGGAATGGACGGTAGTGGAAACTTTTACCATTCCTGAAGGGGCGGCAGGTCTTGCCTGGGATGGTGAATATCTTTATTGCGGTATATATGGTGTAAATGGGGATTATTTTTATCAGATCGATCCTTCTGACGGCAGTTCGGAATACATTTTCAGTGTTACCGGTCTGGGTGACTGCTTTGGTCTCACTTATGACGGTGAACATTTATGGACAACCGATCATCCCGGGACATCTACTAATCCTGCCATTGCCTATGAGCTGGATATGAATGGAAATATCCTCAGTCAATTTAATCTGCCTGATCACTATATGTCCGGCATTGCTTATGACAATGGTGATTTCTGGGTAAGCACTTATTATGACCCGGATGGTTACATCTATAAACTCGATGCAGCCGGCAACATTCTGCAGAGTTTTGCGGCACCTGATAATCAGCCCTGGGATCTCTGCCTGGAAAATGATAACCTCTGGATGGCGGATTACTGGGGTGATGCACTTTATAAGATCGATCCTGTAACCGGTGCCATGCTGGAAAGCAATCCCTCCGAAGGCGTAGATCCTGCCGGTATCGTCTATGACGGTCAATTCCTCTGGTACTGCGATAATGGACAGGGCACCAATCAGGATTACCTCTATAAAGTTGATCTGGGAGGTCAGTCAACAGGAATTCTGGAAGGATGGGTGGTTGACGAAAATAATCTGCCCATGAAACTCGTATTTATTGAAGTTGCAGATATGACCACCTTTACGGACGAACAAGGTTATTTCCAATTTAACCTGCCGCCGGGTGTATATAACCTGGTTGTCGATGCCTTGTATTACATACCTGTAACCATGGAAATTACTATAATTTCCGGTGAAACTACTTCTGTAAATATATCAATGGAACCATTTATTAACATGTATATTCCGGAAAATTTGAATGTTGATGAGCACGGATTTTTTACTTTTGTTCCTTCAGATGTTCATACTTTGCAGTCTTATAACATCTACCTCGATGGTGAATTTCTGGAAGAAATTATTTTTCCTCTTTACCAGATACGAGGATTACAAATAGGGCAGACTTATACAGTAGGTGTTTCAATCAGAATCGAAGTCTGGGAATCGGATATTGTCACAATTGAGTTTACTCCCAACTATTCACACGATTATGGTGATATAGATGATAATGGCAACGTGGAAGCGTATGATGCCTCGTTGACCTTAATGTATGCTGTGGGATATGATCCCGGAACCGCAGCACCATTACCCTGGGAGCAATGGCGCAGATATATTGCCGATGTTGATGCCAACTCTGTGATAGAAGCATACGATGGTGCGCTTATGCTGCAGTATGTTGTTGGAATTATTAATGTGTTTCCTGGAGATAATGCCGTTCGCTGAAAACTGATTATACGAATATGACATTACCAGAACGATACAAGTGCTCTGTTAATGCTCGTTTGACATAATAAGGATGGGCGAATGCATAGATTAGCCCCAGATTTATCCGTTAATGAATAGTTTCAATGGCATTTTAAAAACATAAGGACATGAAAATGGTGCTGGAAAGGGGACTCGAACCTCCGACCTACTGATTACGAATCAGTTGCTCTACCAACTGAGCTATTCCAGCACCTCAGGCTGCAAGATTTTTTAACTCCCTATCTCAGTCAAGCTTTTCATAAGGATGTAAATTACACATCCCCCCGAAATTTATATATATATCCTGTTGTGAAGTATCTTTTCCCTGGAAGGGATATATTTGTATAGCGTAAGGTTGACTCGGTAATCCGAGACTACCTTATGAATGATGCATCCCCCCTACTCCATCAGCGCTGCGCGCCGATAGGGTGGGGGGGGGGCGTTTCATTTTTTACATAAGGTAGCACCTGCGGTGCAACCTTACGCTATACAAATTTATCCCGTACCGGGAATTATAAGTGACAAATCCTGAATATTACTTTTTTTTTAAATAAAGAGTTAATCCATATACATGAATAATGAATCGGGGGAATGCCAGTATCATAAGGATGTAGATGGTCTTACCAGTCATCGAATGACACTTATCAAGAAGAAATGACACAAAAAAACTTGCCGAAATTTTCGTGAAATCTCTATTTTGGTTAAGGTTATAATTTGAATAATAAACCTGCTGGAGGTAAAGATGAAGCGCTTATTATTGTTATTTGTTTTAGTACTGGGATTAAACCTTAACGCGGAATGGACGGTAGTGGAAACCTTTGCTATTCCTGAAGGGGCGGCGGGTCTTGCCTGGGATGGGGAATATCTTTATTGTGGTATTTATGGTGTCAATGGGGATTATTTTTATCAGATCGATCCCTCGGACGGCAGCTCACAATTCATTTTCAGTGTCACTGGTCTGGGTGACTGCTTTGGTCTCACTTATGACGGGGAACATTTATGGACAACCGACCATCCCGGGACATCTTCCAATCCGGCTATTGCCTATGAACTGGATATGAACGGAAATATCCTCAGTCAATTTAATCTGCCCGATCATTATATGTCCGGCATTGCATATGACAATAGTGATTTTTGGGTAAGCACTTATTATGATCCGGATGGTTACATTTATAAGCTCGATGCAGCCGGCAACATTCTGCAGAGTTTTGCGGCACCCGATAATCAGCCCTGGGATCTGTGCCTGGAAAATGATAATCTCTGGATGGCGGATTACTGGGGTGATACGCTTTATAAGATCAACCCCGAAACCGGAGCATTACTGGAAAGCAATCCTTCTGAGGGGGTTGATCCATCTGGCATCGTTTATGACGGACAGTTTCTTTGGTACTGCGATAACGGTCAGGGCACCAATCAGGATTACCTCTATAAAGTTGATCTGGGTGGTGCCGGTATGCCCGTGATAGGTTTAGGCTTTGACGAATACGATTTTGGCGAAGTTACTATTGGTGAACAGGCAACAGTGGAACTGCCCATATATAATACCGGAGCGGTAAATCTGGAAGTTACTTCTGTGGAATGCACCAGTGGAGAATACAGTTTTATCTTTCAACCACCACTGGTTGTGGCGCCAGATGAAACAGGGTTTTTGACGATTATCTTTGAGCCTGAGAACTGGGGAGATTTTCCCGCAGTTCTGGAAATTGGCAGTAATGATCCCATCTACCCGTTTGTGGAAGTAAATTTGAATGGCAGCGGTGTTTTTGCAGATGCCGATATTGCTGTTACGCCATTAGATCTGAATTATGGGAATGTGCGAACCGGTGCCTGGAGCGGAGAATATATTGAAATAGCCAATCAGGGAACGGGCGATCTGGAGATTACTTCTGTTACATCGTTAAGTGCAGATTTTTCCATAGGTAATGAAGTGGAATTTCCCCTGACTCTCTTAACCAATGAATCGGTTATGGTAAGAGTCTGGTTTATGCCATCACAGGCGATAACATATACTTCCACCCTGGAAATAGAAAGTAATGATCCCGATGAAAATCCCGTCATCATTGATCTTACCGGCATCGGTGAGAATCAGTCTTTCAATATTGGTGATCTGGTCTGGGATTATCAGATCACTACCAGCTATGACAACAGTCCCAAGGCTATAGCTGCCATCCCTGACATTAATGGTGACTTTAAGGATGATGTGATCATCTGCTCTGAAGATAATTATATCCGCTGTTTTAACGGTAATTCATCAGATTGGGCGGATGTGCTCTGGGAAAATGAAGCCGGTAAGGTTTATTCTCAGCAGGGGCTGGTTATCATGGAAGATATTGATGGAGATGACTATAATGACGTAGCTGCCGGCATTGCCTGGGGTGGTAACCGCATTTGCCTGCTTTCCGGTTTTGACGGTTCGGAAATCTGGTCACATGATACACATGAATATGGCACTGGGGGGTGGGTATATCAGGTAAGTTCCGGTTTTGACTATAATGATGACGGAGTAAATGATATCCTGGCAGCAACAGGTAATGACGGTAATTACACCGGTCCTCAGCGTGTTTATTGCCTGGATGCTTTAACTGGTGATTCCATCTGGGAATTTTACACTACTGGTCCCAAATTTTCCGCTCTCGGTATTGCTGACGTGAATAATGACGGCATTCCCGATGCCATAGGCGGCGGTAGTAACCAGAATGAATCCGACGGCTACGTTTATGGCATCAACGGTGCCAATGGTAACCAGATGTGGAGCTATACAGTAGACGGTTCTTCCGTCTGGGCTTTGGAACAACTCGATGACATAAATAATGACGGTATCCAGGATATCATTGCCGGTGATTTTTCCGGGAATTATTACGGACTGGATGCAAGCAATGGCAGTCCCATCTGGAACGGCAGCATTGGAACGGCGATCATTTTACGTTTCGTTGACCTGGGCGACGTGAATAGTGACGGGCATCCGGATATCAGTATAGCACACAGCAGCATAGATAATGCCATCACTCTTGATGGATACACCGGCACTCAGATCTGGAGTCATCCGGTCGCTGATCAGCCCTGGAATATATGCGGCATTGAAGACCTGAGCGGTGACGGTATCAATGATCTGATAGTTGGTACGTTATATACTAATTCTTACGTTTATTATCTGGATGGAACCGATGGCTCGGAACTGGCTTCGGTTTATGTTGGTAATGCTATTGACGCCATCGGAGCAATTCACGATGTGGATGGCAACGGCAGCATGGAAGTGATTGTCGGAGCACGAAACGGCTGGGTATATTGTTATTCAGGAGGTTCTGTCTCACTTGGCACGGTCGAAGGCTGGGTATATGATAACAATATGAATCCCCTGGAAGGAGTCATGATCCAGGTTGGTGCCTATACTGCGCTTACTGATATGCAGGGATATTTTGTGCTGCAGTTACCACCTGGTGCTTATGAGATCACCATAACTTTAACCGGATATGAAACATCTACAACTGCAATAGTCGTACAGGCGAATGAAACCGTGTCGGTGACTATTATCCTGCAGCCTAATGAAGAAATTTTATCTCCGCAGAATGTGCAGGTGGATAATGTGGGTTTGATGACCTGGGATATACCTGTATTTAGAGCTTTGGAGCATTACAATATTTATCTTGATAATGAATATATCACTCAAACCACAGACTTTTTCCATCAATTTACCGGTCTGGAATTTAACACCAGCTATCTTGCCGGAGTTTCCGCGCAATATACTACCGGTGAATCGGAGATAGTCACGGTGGAATTCGTTTATACAGGTAATCACACCTATGGCGATATTGATGATAACAGCATTGTGGAAGCTTATGATGCTTCTCTTACATTGCAGTTTGTTGTGGGTATTGATCCTGCTCCTGCTGCTCCCTTACCCTGGGAAGAATGGCGCATTACAGTTGCCGACGTTGATGGAAATGGTAACGTCGAAGCTTATGATGCAGCCCTGATCCTGCAATATGTGGTGGGATTGATAGATAATTTCCCTGTTGAGGGTATCAGCAGATTTATTCCTGAGGAAGCTGATGTTCTCATCGAGGCAATTGATGATTGCCTCTATTTCTCTGCTCAGGGTAACCTGCTTGCCTTTGAACTGGAAATTAACAGCAATAAGGAATTCCTGCAGACTCCTGAATTTCTGGCAATAGATGCCATCTCTGCATTAAATGTCCCTGAATATAAATTTGCCTTTGCCTCAGCTCAATATATCAAAGGCACTTTCCTGAAAATACCGCTGCAAAGAAATCTTGATTACGAACTTCCGCAAAATATAAGTCTTTCGCTCAAAGTCAATAGTGAATCCCAGTCTCGGATCGTTGATCTTTCCTGTCTGAACGGAAACACAGGTCAGTTGCCGGAAATTACGGCTCTGTTTGGTAATATGCCCAATCCCTTCAATCCCGAAACAAATATCAGTTTACAGATCAAAGCCGGTGAAACCGGGATTCTGAGCATATATAATGCCAAAGGACAGCTAATTCAGGAAAAAGTATTTAATGAAGGCAGGCATTATTATACCTGGAAAGCAGATAACTGCGCTTCGGGAATTTACTTTTATCAACTGAATACTAATGGATATAGTCAGATACGCAAAATGCTGCTCCTCAAATAGGATCAGGATTTACCTGATTTAAATTCGTCCGGATCAGGATTTACAGGATTTAAGATATTTACAGGATTAAAAATAAAACTCTTTCTTTTCTTAAAATCCTGCTAATGTCTTTAATCCTGAAAATCCTGATCCGACTCCATTGCATTACGCCCTGACAAGCCATACGCAAGGTTTCAACAAACAACTGTAATCTTATAGAGAATGTCATTTTTTTCAAAAACACTGTCATCCCCCCGTTTTATTATACATGATTTGGAGTAACTTCTTATTTTATATAGTAATATTTAGGATTTTTCTCTTATAATTCCCGGTACGGGATAAATTTGTATAGCGTAAGGTTGCACAGAAAGTGCTACCTTATGTAAAAAATGACCCCCACCCCATCGGCGCGCAGCGCCGATGGGGTGGGGGTATATGCATCATTCATAAGGTAGTCTCGGAGTACCGAGCCAACCTTACGCTATACGAATATATCCCTTTCAGGGAAATGAAACTTCACAAAAGGCGAGATATTTAAAAATTTCGGGGGGAT
>JAIPGO010000143.1 GCA_021736135.1 Candidatus Cloacimonadota bacterium | reverse complement strand
TCACTTCAACACCTAAGTCTCCTATGATACCTGTTGGACTATAATCTGTTATCTCAGGAGCATCATTAACCGGAGTTACTATCACTTCCACATCATCACTGGCTGTTGCTCTTACCTCGATGTCATTTACCGTAAAGGTCAATATTTCGCTGCTGTTCCAGTTCGCCATGGCGCTGAAAGTAACATCTAATCCATCAATTACTACAATTATACTGTCATTTCCAGAAACACTTAATATCAAGGCATCCTCATCTACATCACTCACATATATTGAAAAATCGACTTCCAGTGATCCATCCTCAGCAAAGGTGAACGAATCTGGTAATACTATCACTGGCGCATCATTCACCGGTGATATTATTACTGTAAATGTGTCTGATATTGCCTCAAAATATGTATCTGTTGCCGTTACAACAACATCTGTGCTTCCATTCCAGTCAGGAATAGGTGTTAAAGTCAGGATGGAATCGGTTACTGATACAGTGATCTCTGTTTCGGTAAAATCTGCATGGTAAGATATATCATTATAACCATTCTCATCATTAAAATAGTTATTTAGATTGATATCAACAGGATCAAAATCTTCCACAATTGGCTGATCTGGTATTGCCGCTATCAGAAATGGCAGGAAATTCTCGTAGGTGATTGTTGCTGTTCCGTCAACCAGATTTGTAATATTATATGCAGCAGTCGAAGTATCTGTGTAAATCATATTCTGTAGATCAAGTGGACTGCTACCGCCTGATCCCAGAGGAGAAAACACAAGTTCTATTACAGGATCTAATCCTGAAAATGTCGAAAGCGTTGTAATATTCACGGTAATATACGTTGTATGGTCTGTTACACTTACACTATCACCCGCAGCTAAGGTACCGGTAGTTATCACGTTTGAAAATGCTATCAATGAGTTATCAAAATGTACTTCAAATTCTATCTCATTGATTGACCAGTTTACAGCTATTCCCTGGTAACTTTCCACCCCTACGGTAAAATCCGTGACCTGATTTACAGATGCATTGCCTATAGTTATTTCTGAGTCTGTTACACCTGGAGTTACTCCATCAATATTTACATAAAGATTGTCATCATCAAAAATTGCTTCGTAGGTTGCTGAAACATCACAGATAACATCATTGCTTGCATCCCAAATCCTGAAAGTTACTGTTGCGGAAACACCTGCAGTTCCCACGATAGTTCCCAATATAAATCCAGAATCATTAGGATGATCCACAAAGCGACATTCATCTCCCACAAAAGCTCCTACTAAATCCTCTGAATTTGTAAGCACGCTATCAATACTCACATTACCACCATAGTTTGTCCCAAGTCCTGGATATGATACGATTGTCCAATCTGGAGCTGAATAAACTGACGCTGTTAATAATAAAAATATTAAAACTGCAAATGAGCGTAAATGCTTCATAAAACGCCTCCCATATATCTCTTCTTTTTTTCTTTTAATAATTTTTTCATAATATCCCTTTTATAATATATTTCATTTGTACTATTTTTTTTATTCTTTCTGGTTTCTTTCTCTTCAGCTAATATTTTATTTAAAAAATTAAAGTAGCGGGAGCGGAGAACTCCGCTCCCGCTGTTTTTACTTACTTCATAAGGATAGCCTTATGAGTATTACTTATCCCTTCAGAACTAAATCTGATCAGATATAATCCTGATGCACAATCATTACCCATTCTGTCGGTTCCATTCCAGCTTGTTGTATGAACACCAGCTATTACCATCTGATTTAATAGCACTTTCACTAACTGACCTCTGGAGTTGTAAACACTGATGTTAACTTCTGCATCGACTGTCAGTTGATAGCTGATCGAAGCCTCCGGATTAAACGGGTTAGGATATACGCTTAACAGGCTGGTTACAAGAGGAACATCTCCCTCACCGGGGACTGTTAGAGTCAGCATACCTGGATAATCAACACCTGGTTCACTGATAATGATTTCATTGCAGTCTATAACAATTCCGGTACTCGGATCATAGATACGGAAAGATATTTCTTCCTGGTTTTCTCCGTTAATGACCAGGGAAGATATGTTCATATTTTCGAAGTTGCGTATCCTTGCAATTGCACGACATTCTTCTCCGGCAAAAGCCCCCAGAATCATTCCTGCGCTGCCTTCCAGCTCAACACGTGTATAAGTAATCATGCTGTTAGTGTACACTATCGGTTCCCAGATTGATTCTTCAAGTCTGTCAGCTACAAGTGAACTGCTTCTGGTTGCCAGTGGATAGTAGAATGTTACTGCATCAAAGACTCTCACATAATAACCCGAACCAGGATCCATATTAACCAGAGTATTATACACTGATGGCAGATTAGGATCATAGCTTGAGAAAATATCCTTAACTTTTCGCAGATTTTCTGAAGTTATCAGTTCTGCAAATGCTTCTTCCACATCCATTGAAACCTGATTTACATAAGCAACCAGATTCCAGCCGCTATTAAGACTCAGAGGTGTCTGCGCTGGATCAAGCGGAGAACCGGTAACATCCAGAACACTTACACTACTTACTCTAACATAGTAGCCTGAGCTTTCCTCCAATTCAGAAAGTGTGTTGTAAACTGAAGGAAGATTGGGATCGTAACTGCTGTAAATATCTTTAACTTTCTGCAGACTTCCCATGATCGGTGCAAAGACGACTTCCACGCTCGGATCTGCGGGCAAGACATATAGTGAAATTAGATTCCAGCCTCCATTCAGGTTTATCGTTTGAATTAAATCAGCATCATTGGAGAAATCAAGCATAATCTCATTGGGCGGATATCCAACCACACCTCCCGGATTAGACTGAATAGATGTCGGACAGTTATAAATTATGTCTTCACTGCTATCCCAGATACGGAAGTATACCGTCTCAATCGTTTCTCCCTGAACTACCATTGAGGCTATTGCAGTTCTGGTAGTTTGAACCTCAGTAACTGCTCTACATTCGTCTCCGACAAAGGCGGCTACAAGGTCACCAGCTACGGCATCTTCACCCTCAATAGAAACGACAGCATAAACAATGGTGCTGTTTGTGTAAATTACCGGAACCCAACCGGGGCCTGTTCCAGTATTTACTGCCAGTGGTAGTGGATTACCTATTGATCCGATTGAACCACCAGGATAAGTTTGTGTGAAATATTCAAGATCATAAATTGTATCTGTTTCCAGATCCCAGAACTTGAAGTTCACTATTTCAACAATGTCTCCATAAATATTAACTGTAACCCTTGAGGATCCGTTAACGGTGTCCATTCCGCGGCATTCACCATCTACGAAAGCTCCTATCATATCCCCCGGGTCTGCTGATAATCCATCCACGGTTACATAACCATGAGCGACTGTAAAGTTATCATAAGTTACAACCTGCCAGTCTGGTGCCAGAAGATAATGCACATTCCAGGTTAATGATTCTGTATATTCGCCATCGCTTACATTTATGACGACCTCATAATCACCCTCTTCGGTGAACATCGGAGTGAATATATGCCCTATAATTGGCATCAACTCAGTGTTCAGGTACCAGGTGTATTCCAGCTCACTGTCAATATCTTCTGCTGTTGCCATAAATTCAATTGTTGTGTCATCATATATCGTGATATCTGTCTCTATCGGCTGATAAGCCAAAATTACCGGGGCATCATTCACTGGAGTTACAATGATCACAATATCATCGCTATCGGTTGCTCTGCCTTCGTTGTCGTCTATTGTGAAGGTTAATATCTCATTCCCAAACCAGTCAGCTTCCGGAGTAAATGTTACCATCAAATCATCTATTGTAACATCGACCATCAAATTTCCTTCGACTGTCAGCATGAAGTATTCACTGTCTATATCGGTAATAAACTCGCTAAAATCGACTTCCAGCGAACCATCTTCCGCAAAGGCATATTCCTCTGGTAAATCTATCATAGGTGCATCATTTACTGGTAACACTTCAATGTAGATCATTGCCACATTTGAAATCGATTCACCGTCTGTTACGTAGTAAGCAAAGCTGACTTCACCATAATAATCAGGTTCCGGAACATATTCAAGTGATCCATCTTCATTAAGGATAAATGAATCTCTCGCTATCCTCTGATCACTCAAAATACTGATCAAAGCTTCCGGATATTGATCAGGATCATAATCATTAGCAAGGACTCCTGCCAATGCATCAACCGATAATATCATATCCTCATCAACTAAATAATAGTCATCTACTGCTACTGGCGCTATATTTACATAAGGATCAACCACGACTTCTGTCATCGCAGTACATGTCCCACCCTCGTTATCGGTAACAGTCAGCACTACATCATAAGTTCCTGCCAGGAATTCATAATCTATAACTGCTCCTGTTCCGATTAACGCTTCATCCATAGTCCATTCATAGGTTACAATTTCGCCATCAGTATCGTATGAATCATTGCCTTCCAGAGTTATCATTGCCAAACCACTCACTGCTGCAACGCCATAGTATGGTCCATTGATCACTGCGACAGGTAAGTCATTAACACTGTTTACGGTTATTGTTACTGCGGTTAATGCTGAGAACATATTGCCATCAAAAGCAACGTAGGTAAATACTACTACACCAAACCAGTCTGCTGGAGGCGTATATACAAAACTGCCGTCCAGGTTAGCAACCAGAATGCCTGTCTCTGGGTAATCCTGGATGAGTGCCGTCAAGGCCTGCGGGTACCCGTCATCAAAGTCATTGGCAAGAATTCCCTCTTCAGCACTTACTGTCAGAATCATATCTTCATCTACTGAATATTCGTCAGGATAAGCTATCGGATCAACTCCACCATAAGGTGCAACTGATAAATGAACAGTGTCAGTATCAAAAGCGCCTTCATTATCAGTTACATGCAGGGTAATGGTATAATTACCAACTGCAAAATCTACGACAGCAATCTCTCCGTAAACCTCACCTCCTGTCCATGTCCAGAGATGCTCAACTATTTCACCATCAATATCATACGAAGCACTTCCATCGAGGGTTACAGCAGCAAAACCATTTGCTCCTGCGACCGCATTCATCGGGCTTCCTGCTTCTGCCACCGGGCCATCATTGACCGATAATACAAAAACTTCCACCATATCCATAGCTGTGGCACGTGAGATCCCGTCATCAACTGTGAATTCGAGGATTTCACTGCCATTGTAGTTAGCTACAGCACTGAATGTTACCTGATATCCGGTTATATTTACCATTATATTGGCATTAGTTACAGATGTCAAAACAAGTACATCACCATCAACATCTTCAATGTATGGCGTAAAATCTACTCCCAGTGAACCATCTTCGTTGAAACTGAATGACTCGGGAAGCGTTATAACCGGAGCATCATTTACTGGAGTGACTACTACGCTGAAATCGGTTTCTACCATCAGGGAATCACTATATTCATTCCACGCAGTAACCGTTACCTGGGCTTCTCCATTGAAATCTGCAACTGAACTTATTGTCAGATTATGGGTGCCATTCATATCAACGATAATACCTGCGTCTGAAGAATATTCATAAGTTAGAACATCTCCAGGATCAGGATCACTGAAATAAGTGTTTAGATCTATCATAAATGTTTCGAAATCTTCAAATACTGTCTGCGTTGGGATCGGCACGGCTACAAAAGGAGCATTGTTGTTGATAACACCTTGTTGTATGTTACCCATATTTTCACCATTGTAGAAGAAGTTACCTACATTAAGTTGAGATTGTCCACCCGTTTGCGCAATAAAATCAAGATTCAGCAGGCTGCCTTCTCCTTCGATCGGGATAAGCTCTCTTCCACCTGAGCTTTGCTGGCTGATGAATTTGAAATTGATTATTCCGCGTCCATAGGTAATTTCCAATATACCATCAGGAATTACAATCGTGTTGTCAAGTGAAGCTCCTGCAAAATTCAGATGATTCTCATCGTACTCAAGATCAAATTCATACTGGAAGATATTCAAGGCAGGATCAAGATATGTGGTTAATACATCAATGTAAACATGCTGTCCGGGTTGACCCTGACCGGATGTAACAGTTATATCTGCAGTAATCTCTGGTATAATACCATTTAATACCGTTACTACTACTTCATCTGTACCACTTAACTCACCGTCTGATACAGTCAGGCTGAAGACCAATTCCACATCATCATTGATCGAGGGTGCTGTAAAGGTCGGGTATGGTGTATCTGCACCTTCAATGATCACACCTGATGGAGCTTCCCACAAGTAAGTTAAAATTGTCTCAGCATCAGGATCATAAGAAGCAGAACCATCAAGCATCACCAGATCACCTTCAGTTACTGTCTGATCCTCTCCGGCATCCGCTACAGGTGCATGGTTGATATTCATTACGGTGATTATTACTTCATCATTATCCGTTAATTCACCATCTGATACTGTTAAAGTAAACATGAATTCAGTATCTGCTAATACTTCCGGTGCCGTGAAACTCGGAGTTGCACTTAACGGATCATCCAGCTCGATTCCTGCTGGCACAGTCCATTCGTAATACAAGTCCTGTCCATCAACATCATAGGATCCCGTTCCATCAAGCATTACGTCTTCAAGTTCGTTAATACTCTGATCTTCACCGGCATCGGCAACGGGTGCATGATTTACATCAATCACTTCCACCATCCCGGGTATGATATTCTCAATCAAAACTGCGTTGTAACGGAAATCTACAGCATTTACTTCGGAGATATCTGCATTTAATGCCAGAAATTCAAATGTTACCAGATTTCCTTCACCAATAATTGCTGCAAAGTCAGCATAAGCAACTGCTAATACTCCCGGAGCACTGTTATTGACCAGAAGCATTGCATTCTCATTCAAAATTTCCCCACCGCTGAATCCAACATACTCAAATGATTCATTGTTAAAATGAAGATCAAATTCAACGCTGATTATATTCCAGAAATCATAAATCTCGGATGTACTCACGCTGATCTCGAATGTTTGCTCTTCCAGGGCTACCGCAGAACCTATAGTTATCTCAGCTTCAAATATTGCCGGTCTAACAATAACGAGTATGTCATCACTGGCTACTGCTCTACCCATGTTGTCATTTACGGTGAAAGTTAACAATTCTTCGCCATACCAGGAAGCAGATTCAAAGGTTACAAATGTTCCTTCAATCATAACCATGATGTTCTCGTTGCCGCTTACCGTTAATTCAAGCTCGTCGGCATCTATATCACTGATATATTCAGCAAAATCTATTTCAAAAACTACACCTTCATCCATGGTGATGCTATCCGGTAGATCAATCGCTGGCGCATCATTCTCCGGTTCCACATATACGGTAAATCCGGTTTCAATGGCATATTCTCCATCACTTACTGTTACACCTATCCAGGAAGCTCCATTCCAGTTCTCAACTGATTGAATTTCGAAAATGCCGCTCCTGTCGAATACAAGCATTATCTCTTCTGAATTGTATGTCACTTCATAAGTTAATTCATCTTCATCAACATCAGTAAAGTTGCCGGTTATATCTACTCCGTAGGGTTCAAAATCTTCCAGAAGATAAATGTCTTCAAGAGCTGCTAATTGCTCCGGTGCATCATTTACCGGCATGACTACTAGAGCTACCATCACTGGCTCACTATAGGCTAATCCATCATATGCACGATAGGTAAAGCTGTCGTCTCCAAACCAGTTCTCTGCCGGTGTATAAACAAATTCTCCATCTGGTGCTAAGGACAATACTCCATTCAGGGCTGTATCAATCAGATCTGCCGTCATTACTTCCGGATATTCGTCAGGATCTGTGTCGTTATAAAGAACATTGCCGTAAATCTCAGTGTCTTCATAACCATCAAAGTAATCCTCAACTGCTACCGGTGGAATATTCTCATAACCGGATACCGTTACATTAGCTGTATCATATCCTGTCCCACCTTCATTATCGGTTACTGTCAGCATTACTTCAAACACTCCTGACGGGAATATGGCATTGAGTGTTTCTCCGCTGCCGGATCCACCTTCCCAGGTCCAGTCAAAAGCAACTATCTCACCATCAATATCATAAGAGCCGGATCCATTTAAAATGATCTCGGCATTACCTTCTTCATCTGCCTGTCCATAATATGGTCCTGCGGCATCTGCCACCGGATCATCATTTACGGATTCAACTATGATCATTATGTCATCACTGGCTGTTATTCTTCCCATGCCATCATCAACAGTAAAGGTCAGCACTTCTTCACCAAACCAGTTCTCACTGGCGGTAAAGGTTACCATATATCCTTCTATGACTGCTGTTACTTCCATTCCACCTTCCACGGTTAATGTCAGCATATCTTCATCAACATCACCAATGTTACCACTTAGGTCTTCTACCAGTATACCGTCTTCCGCAAAACTGAACGAATCCGGTAACTCAATTGTCGGTGCATCATTTACTGATTCAACGATTATCATAACCTCATCACTGGCTGTTAATCTTCCCATACCGTCATCAACCATAAAGGTCAGCACTTCTTCTCCAAACCAGTTCTCACTGGCGGTAAAGGTTACCAGATATCCGTCTACGGCTGCCATTACTTCCATTCCGCCTTCCACGGTTAAGGTAAGCATATCTTCATCAACATCACCAATGTAAGCCATAAAGTCTTCTATTAACATTCCGTCTTCTGCAAAACCGAACGTATCTGGAAGATCAATAGTTGGGGCATCATTCACGGGCATTACTTCAACCATTACCATATCTTCTGCTATGGCTCTACCCATATAATCATTCACTGTAAAAGTGATCTCTTCCATGCCATTCCAATTTTCTGCCGCAGTAAAGATTACCATCAAGTCAGTGATATCTACATTAATATACATGTTACCGGCTGCTGTCAGATATAGCATATCTTCATCAAGATCTTCAACGTAATTTACAAAATTCTCTTCCAGCATACCGTCTTCATCAAAACTGAATATTTCTGGAAGCTCGATCGTGGGAACATCGTTAACCGGCATTACTTCTACCATCACCATATCTTCGGCAATAGCTCTTCCCATTTCATCACTTACTGTAAAGGTGATCTCTTCCATGCCATTCCAGTTTTCTGCCGCTGTAAAAATCACCATCAGGTCTGTGATATCTACATTAATATACATGTTGCCGGTGGCTGTCAGATAAAGCATATCACCATCAATATCTTCAACATAATCAGCAAAATTCTCTTCCAGCATACCGTCTTCATCAAAACTGAACATCTCAGGAAGTTCTATCGTAGGAGCGTCATTAACTGACTCAACGATGATCAGAACTTCATCACTGGCTGTTAATCTACCCATACCGTCATCAACTGTAAAGGTAAGTACTTCTTCGCCAAACCAGTTTTCACTGCCGGTAAAGGTTACCAGATATCCATCAACGACTGCCATTACTTCCATCCCGCCTTCCACGGTCAGGGTCAGCATGTCTTCGTCAACATCACCAATATAGGCTATAAAATCTTCTACCAGCATGCCATCTTCGGCAAAAGTGAACGCATCTGGTAACTCAATAGTCGGCGCATCGTTTACTGATTCAACAATTATCATAACCTCATCACTGGCTGTTAATCTTCCCATACCGTCATCAACAGTGAAGGTCAGCACTTCTTCACCAAACCAGTTCTCACTGGCGGTAAAGGTTACCATATATCCTTCTATGACTGCCGTCACCTCCATTCCACCTTCCACGGTTAATGTCAGCATATCTTCATCAACATCACCAATGTTACCACTTAGGTCTTCTACCAGCATACCGTCTTCCGCAAAACTGAACGAATCCGGTAACTCAATTGTCGGTGCATCATTAACGGGTTCAACATACACTGTCAGGTCACTCATTACATAATATTCACCGTCAGTAACGGATATACCCACATAACTATCCCCATACCAGTCAGGTACGGATACGATCTCAAACATGCCGTTTCTTTGCTCTAATATGCCTATCTCTTCTGCATTATATTCCAGACTGAAGGTTAATACGTCTTCATCAACATCTCCAAAGTATCCTTCCAGATTCAGCATATAAGGCTCAAAATCCTCAAGCAGATATATATCTTCCGGCTCCATCAGTAATTCCGGTGCATCATTAACCGGCATAACCGTCAATATTACTTCTGTCTCAGGACTGAATGCCATACCGTCATAAGCACGGTAAATGAACATATCTTCGCCATTCCAGTTTTCTGCCGGAATATAATTGAAGCTACCGTCTGCCATTAATTCCAGTAAACCGTTAGTTACATCCGTGATCAACTGGGCAGTTAATGCCTCCGGATATTCATCCGGATCAACATCATTATCCAAAACATTTCCCAATATCTCAGTATCTTCATCTCCGGCGTACATATCCGGTTCTGCAACTGGAGCAATATTTCCATGTTCCGAAACATTCACGCTTGTGGTTTCCATTCCGATCCCACCTTCGTCGTCTGTTACTGCCAGTTCCACGACGGTTTCTCCGATCGGGAATATTGCCAGAAGCATTTCTCCCGTTCCGGATCCACCTTCCCAACTCCAATCCCAGGATACGATATCACCATCAATATCATAAGATCCGCTGCCATCCAGTTCAATCTCTGCAAAACCTTCAGTATTTGCCTGAGCTGCATAAGGTCCACCCGGCATTGCCACTGGATCATCATTTACTGATTCCACTACTATTAAAACTTCATCACTGGCTGTTACTCTTCCCATTCCATCATCAACGGTAAAGGTCAGCACTTCTTCGCCAAACCAGTTCTCACTGGCCGTAAAGGTTACCATATAGCCTTCTATGGCTGCCATTATTTCGGTTCCGCCATCTACGGTTAAGGTCAGCATATCTTCGTCAACATCCCCGATATAACCCGAAAAGTCTTCTGGAAGTATTCCGTCTTCTGCAAAACTGAACATTTCCGGCAAATCAATCGTCGGAGCATCATTCACTGATTCCACAAATATTGTTATATCGTCACTGGCTGTTAATCTTCCCATTCCATCATCAACGGTAAAGGTCAGAACTTCTTCGCCAAACCAGTTCTCACTGGCTGTAAAGGTTACCATATAACCTTCTATGGCTGCCATTACTTCCGTTCCACCTTCTACTGCTAAGGTCAGCATATCTTCGTCAACATCTCCAATGTAAGCCATAAAGTCTTCTGTTAGCAGGCCATCTTCTGCAAAAGTGAACGAATCCGGCAGTTCAATAGTCGGAGCATCATTAACAGATAAAACTTCAACTAATACCATATCTTCAGCAATCGACCTGCCAGACTCATCGCTTACGGTGAAGGTTATTTCTTCCGAACCATACCAGTTTTCCGCTGCCGTAAACATTACGATCCAATCAGTGATATCTACATTAATATATATATTACCTGCTGCTGCTAAATAAAGCATATCACCGTCTATATCATCAATATATTCACCAAAGTTTTCTTCCAGCATGCCGTCTTCATCAAAGCTGAACATATCTGGTAACATTATGGTCGGGTCATCATTTACCGGATTCACTGTCAGATGGAAAGTGTCGGATGCTTCTACCCGCATATTATCATCAACGAATACAGTGATATCAAGTTCACCATTCCAGTTTTCTATTGATGAAAGAGTCAGCACACCTGTGCTGATATCTATCGTTACAGCTTCTTCATCATAGACTGCCCAGTAATTATAAAGATCACCATCAGGATCTGTGAAGTAATCTGATAATGTCAGCATAACCGGTTCGAAATCTTCATCCAGTTCCATGTCGGCTATTTCATTATATACATAAGGCGCATCATTTACTCCAATTACAAGTACACTGAAAGTATCGGAAACAATTTCTCTATCCTGAGCGTCAGAAGCTGATATCGTTACACTGGTTGTTCCCAGCCAGTTCTCAACGCTTTCCAGATACATTATGCCGCCTTCTATGAATACCGTGATTTCTTCTGCATTATAATCTGCATTATAGGTAAGCACGTCTTCGTCAACGTCACCAAAATAATTACCAAGATCATCTGAAACCATCTCAAAATCTTCATAAAGTTCCAGATCCGGCATTTCCATGATCAGATATGGAGCATCATTCACCGGATTCACTACCAGTAACATCAAATCACTCGCTGTTTCACGGGAAACATTGTCCGTTATCGTGATCCCTACCTCGCAGGTCGTATAATAATCTGCACCGGGAGTTATATATACCATCAGACCTTCAAAACTGATTTCCCATTCTCCTGCATCATAGATGGAAACATCTGATACAGACAACACATCCAGATCAATGTCGCTCACATACGGCGATACGTCAAATTCCAGCATTGTATCTTCATCTATTTCCACCATCTCTGGCAGATCTATCACTGGTGCATCATTTACCGGTATAACTACAATATCTACATTAACTTCTGCTACAGCTCTACCCTGATTATCACTTACGCCAATTATTATTGCATCTGTTCCGTTCCAGTTTTCTCCTGCACTAAAGGTTATGGAAAAGTTTTCTATGGCACTGATTATATAATCAACTCCATCCAGGTACATTACTAATTCATCACCATCCACATCGCTTACATATTCTTCAAAATCAACTTCGATTGATTCATCTTCATTGAACATGATCTCTGTATTAGTATAGGTGAACTCGGGAGGATCATTTATCGGATTAACAATAACCAGCACATCATCGCTTGCAATAAGCCTATCCTGATTATCATTAACCGTAAAGGTCATTACTTCTGAGCCATTCCAGTTAGCCGGTGCGCTAAATATTGCAGTACTTCCGGCGATTATAACCTCTATTACAACATTCCCGGTTACTGACAGTGTTAAAGGATCCAGCTCCGGGTCAGATATATATCCCTCTAAAGCAAAATCAACTGCCAGCATCAAATCTTCATCAAAGGAGAAGAATTCCGGTAATTCTATTACCGGTGCCGTATTACCACTTTCAACCGTGATTATTACTTCGTCGGGCTCACTCCACGCTTCCCCATCACTTACCACCAACGAAAATACATACTGCGTTGCTTCATCTACCTCTGGAGCTACAAAGGTCGGTAAAGCGTAAGTGGGATCGCTCAGTTCTATTCCCTCAGGAGCAGTCCAGACAAAATCAAGATCCGGTATTACTACTGTTGTTACTGTAAATACAAAAGGATTCATTCCATCGCCAATTGTCATATCGGCGACGAAAGGTATTGTCTCATTTACGTTATAAATCATATCTGCACTGGCATCATAATACTTGAATGTCAGGGTCTCTCCGCCTGTTACATTACTGTAAGTCATCGGCATAAAAGCTATATGATTAAATTGAGGTATATATGTGTAATCCACCACACTTCCGTCGGCAAAGCTGGCTACTCCGCGGCATTCTTCCTCCACAAATGCTCCCAGTATATCATTTACGTCATCACAATCTACACCGTCTATCTGGATCTTGCTCCAGATTGAACCATTATATTCGAAATCCGGCGGATTTACTGACCACGTTGGAACCTCGCGTACTCTCTCTCCATCAGGATCGTAAGATGCTGTTCCATCTAACTGAACCAGATCTCCCTCTATTACTGTCTGGTCTTCTCCTGCATCGGCCACGGGGGCGATGTTGCCATTTTCTACCGTAATGATAACTTCATCAGGAGCACTCCAGTCAACTCCATCACTTACGATTAGAGTTATTACATATTCCGTCAGCATAGTTACATCGGGAGCTGTAAACGTGGGTAATGCTGATGTTGGATCACTCAAAGTAATCCCTGCCGGAGCTGACCATAAAAATTCCAAATCCGGTATTACTACTGTTGTTACCGTAAATACAAAAGGATTCATTCCATCGCCTATTGTCATATCGGCTACGAAAGGTATTGTCTCATTTACATTATAAACCATATCTGCACTGGCATCATAAAACTTGAATGTCAGTGTTTCACCACCAGTTACATTGCTGTAAGTCATCGGCATAAAAGCTATATGATTAAATTGCGGTATGTAAGTATAATCCACCACACTTCCGTTGGCAAAACTGGCAACTCCGCGGCATTCTTCTCCCACAAATGCTCCCAGTATGTCACTTACGTCATCACAATCCACTCCATCTATCTGAATCTTACTCCAGATCGAACCATTATATTCAAAATCTGGCGGATTTACTGACCACGTTGGAACCTCACGCACTCTTTCTCCATCAGGATCATAAGATGCTGTTCCATCTAACTGAACCAGATCTCCCTCTATTACCGCCTGGTCTTCTCCTGCATCTGCTACTGGAGGTATATTAGTACTGGCAGTTGCCTGCAGGATAACCGAGGAAGCGCCGTTAAAAGCATAAACGCCAGGTCCAGGTATTGTTGATATATCTGTCAGTTCTGTTCCCGAACCTGCATCCCAGATTCGGTAAATTATCGTATGACCAGGGTAAAATCCATTTAGAACTGTTGCATTGAAATCTGTATCCATTGAGGCTATAATCGTATAGGGTGCGGCACCCTCTACTATAGTCACTCCTACACATACTTCATTGCCACCGGTTTCAACATCAAATACGGCCAATTCATCACCATTTTCTACAGGGATATCATTAATGGTTGCTCCAAAAACTGTGATTGTATGTGCGAGTAAAGGAGCCCCTGTCCAAACTGGTTCAAAATGCGGTTCCGGCGGTCCCACTGTTTCCACGTGGAATACAAAGGGATCCATACCGTTACCTATAGCCATATCTGCCACAAAAGGTATCGTCTCGGTTACGTCATACACCATGTCTGCGCTGGAATCATAGAACTGAAAAGTGAGTGTCTCACCGCCTGTTACATTACTGTAAGTCATCGGCATAAACGCTATATGATTAAATTGCGGTATCATTGTGTAATCTACAACGCTGCCATTGGCCAGGCTCGCCACACCGCGGCACTCTGTTCCTACAAATGCTCCCAGAATGTCGTTTACATCATCACAATCCACGCCGTCGATCTGGATCTTGCTCCAGATCGAACCATTATATTCAAAATCTGGCGGATTTACTGTCCAGTCCGGAATCACACGGTTTGTATTCATCTGATTAATGGTTGTCAATTCAATATCATTCTCACGGGTACTAGCCATCAATGCCGGTTCAGTATATGTAAATCCCGTCATACCGGCACTCATATCAAGCTGATAACCAGCTAATGGCTGCATATTGTTCAAGGTTCCAAACCAGCCCATACCGGCATAATATGTGGCATAACTCGTCTGACTTTTTATATAAGTTCCATTTCCGCCCAGATTCACTAACGCCGCTGTCGGTGATTGTGCTGCCTGGGGTGCATAAGATATCCAGTTCCAGCCTGCTGCCAGGTTATATAATGTAGTACCCACATCAACAGGGATACCTGTATATACTAATTCCGAATTCTCATTTACATCTAATTTATAAAATGATGTGTTGTTGATCGTATTCAAAGTTCCAAACCAGCCCATCCCTGCATAATATGTTGCATATTGTGTCTGGCTCTTGATATAAGAAGCTGAGCCTCCTACGGAATTTAAGACGCTGGCGGTACTCATACTCTCGCCAATTACATTCAGCGAAAACCAGTTCCAGCCCGGTACTAAATTCTTCGTTACTTCTATTTCCTGAGGTCCCCCGGAAAACGTTATAACTCCTGGTTCCAGATTTAATAAATAAGTGGAGTTATATTTAAACTCATTTAAACTTACTATCGTCTCTCCCTCTAATCCTGCCGGCTGAAATTCCAGATAGCATAAGCTTCCCGCTCCGCTTATTGGCATCACGTTGGCATAAGCTACGGCAATCACGCCTGATTCTGTTTCATTGGCGATAAAGTTCCCGGCATTAGGTACATCACCAAGTCCAAAATTGCCGGTATATGTCATCATTTGGGTATCATATACCAGCTCAAACTGAAATGATATTGCTCCCATTACCGTGGTTATTTCTGTTGTCAGGATATCCAGATTAAAAGGATCTGCAATTCCGGCAACTGGTGAGTCTACTGTGATCACTACATCTGAAAATAGATTGGGGGCGATCACGACCACATTGCCATCGATAAGATTACCATCTAATAGAAATGTTGAGTTATACTTGAAATCAAATATATCCAGATCTGTTGTACCGGCACCTATCGCCTGAAATTCAATCATCACAAGTGAACCTTCACCTGATATATTCAGATAGTTAGCATACGCTACGCGCAAGGTTCCCGGTTCAAATTCATTGGCTATCAGATTGGCAGGACCTGGCATAGTGCCTAAGGAAATACCTTCATACTGTAACAATGTATTATCGAAACCTAAATCAAACTGGAATGCTATCACATCCCATTCATCCAGTACTTCGGTCGTACTCACCTCAATCTGAAAGGTATCGCCTTCTTCCACCATCGCTTCCGATACGGTTATTATGGTGTCCTCGAATTGACCATACACAAACAAGAAAGAGAGTAAAAATAAACTGATCACTAAAATCCGTTTCATATATCCCTCCTGTTAAATATTTTTTTTTAACGGTTTTACTTTTTTAGAAGCACCTTATGCTCCTAAAAAAATAAAATGTACCAGGGCGGTTACCCGCCCTGGTACTTGTTAGCTCTTATTTAAGCATGATCATTTTGTGAGTCGAAGTGTCTTCACCCATCTGAACCTTGTAGAAGTAAACACCTGAAGATACAGGACGATTGCTGTTGTCAATACCGCTCCATTCATATGAATGATAGCCCATAACGGCAACTTCATTTACCAGGCTCTTAACAAGCTGACCCTTTACATTATAGATATTGATACTTACTGATGTATTATCCTTAGTCTGAAGCTTGATCAATGTCGTGGGATTGAATGGATTCGGATAGTTACCCAATACAGCATTAACTGTAATGAGGCCATCTTCCAGATCCTCTACATTATATGTATGATCACTGCTGATTCCATTAGCTACCAGAGTAAAGGTGAGTTCTCCACTTTCTTCCAGTAATTCAAAAGGAATACGCAGGAATTCACCTTCAATTGCTTCTGCATTAGCCAGAGCTACTGCATTACCGTTTGAAGCTGAAAGATATGCTACTACTGGCTCGCCAAAGGCGATCAGTTCGCTTTCTGTGCTTACGCTGAATCCATAAAGGTCTCCAGTTGTACTGAATACCAGCTCATTATTTACGGAATTCATTGTCACATCTGCTACCGGTACATTATAACGTGCTTCCACTGGGAATACGTCTATCATACCAACAGCATACTGTAAAATAAGAGCCGCATCATAAGCTTCCGGTGTGCCATTACCATCTACGTCGCCGGCGATTAACTGCCAGGTCCAGGGTAACGGTGCCCCAACTGGATTCATACCAACTGTAAACTGAAGTACGTTAGCTGCATCAAATGCATCCACGACATCGTCTCCGGTTACATCACCATAAAGATAGGGAACACCTACGGTCATAGTGATCGGTACAATTACTTCTTCATTGTAAAGATCATTGCTGCTGATTATGATATCTCCCAGCATTACAGTACCGTCTTCAAGTCCGGCTGCATCGAAGTTCAATGTATGAACAGCATTACCACCGCCAACTGGGATGTTACCGCTGACGCTCATTTCACCACCAAATGTTACCCAGGGATCCATCGGAACCATATAATCAACTACCAGATACGGAGGATTAGCTTCGTTCCAGCCATCGATCAGGGTGTAGTAGGTGGTTGAAAAATCACGTGGTGATGCGCCTACGGCAAACCAGTCCTGACCAAGAGCATTAGCCAGGTCTGCATTCGCTGTAGTTCCCAGTGTATAGGAATGCCAGCCAACTGCGTATGTGCTTGATTCATTATTATATGAATATGCAACGCCTGTCGGATTGCCGGCTACTATGTGAGTCTGTAATGTAGTGGCATCTGTTGTTAATGGATCAAGTGTGCAGGGTGTTAATGACCAGTATGGATAATATGTGGCATTTACATAAACATTGCAGTCTATGCTGTTGATCACTGCATTATCCGGAATACCGGATACGTCAAACATCATCCAGCCGTTTTCAAGATTGATAGCATTAACCAGACTGGTCTGCGTAAAGGCAGTTCCATCAGTAGAGCCCGTCCAGTAATTTACATTCTGCGGATATACTTCAACCACAGCACGACCTTCAAAATACATGATCTCTGCATCATAATCCAATGCCAGATCTCCCAGATTACCTATGTTCAACGCATAATCTGCTGTTCCTTCTGCCGGAACGATTACATCAAATGCCATCGGATCTACTGTGATCTCTGGTGTGGGAATTGTTCCCGTAATCGTGAAGTCAACATCTACTGCCGCACTTACTTCATCATCGCTGAAGATGATGTCTGCATAATAAGTTAAGCCTGGAAGCTGATTGGCATTGAAGTGGGCATTAACATCGATCGAGGCTCCCGGTGCAAGTGTGCCCGAAGCGGGATCTATGCTCAACCAGTTGGTACTCATTGCAGGACTTAATTCATATATGGCAAAGGTGTAGCTATTCTGGTTCAAGGTACCAAGTACGAATAAACCATCAACATAATCTGCTGAAGTGAACATTCCACCAGCGATATCTCCTGCAATACCTACATCTAATAATACATCATGAGTTACGCCTGTTTCGGCTCCGGCGGCTATATCATATTGTGAGATCACGCAGCCGCTTCCTGCCTGGCTGAATCCATAAAGGTATGGTCCACCTTCGGTGTAAGGATCATAAGCCAGTCCGTATAAACTATTATAAGTAAGTGAACAGGGGAAACTGTCCAAATTGACGCCGTCACGACTAACCAGTGTAATATCTGTACTCCAGTTGTTTACCCAGAAAGCGTCCATTTCATCATCATACGCGATCGCTCTTACTGCAGAGGGACTGGCAATTGTGTTTACAAGAGTATGAGCATCAAAATCCATCTGCCAGATAACTGTGCCAGCTGCACCACCATAAAAATATGTTCCATCATAAGTAAGGTCACGTAAACCGGTTACTCCTGGAATCGTAAAGGTCTCAATGAAGTTGCCATCAATATCAAACTTGTTGATATCTGATGTATTCCACACTGCGGAATAGAAATAGGTTCCGTCAAATTCAACGCCTGCCTGGCTAACCTGGGTTGTCTGGAATGTGGCAAGTAAATCCCACATCTCACGTAACTCAGGAACTTCAAACATCTGGACGTCTGGTCCCATTTCACTATCGTCACTTACCTTATCGGTAGGACGAGGAGTCATTTCCGGTGTTTCAAAACGTGCCTGAACCTGAACCGCTCCACTCCAGTAGAAGTTTCCGTCTCCGTTATTGGTTAATTCAATGGTATGATCGGAAGTTAATCCGTAATCAAGACTCTCACTGATCATTGTCGGGTCAACTACCACGTCTGCCATTCCCAGCTCAACCGTTACATGGTTACTTTCCGGTGATTCACCTTCATCATAAATGGCTGTTACATAATATTCATGTATTCCTGCTGGAACAGATAGATCGTCATACATTGCCTCAGCTACTGTTGCGATCAGAATGTCATTTCTATATACATTATAGTTGCCTGTAAAGGGACGTTCTTCTCTACTATTACTGAAAACATTTTCTATCTGTACCGGTTCTGAACTAAATTGCGGCTCATTTGCTGCATATTTGCTCACAGTACCTTGAGGTTCCGGCAATTTGCTGAAATCAGCAACAGGATTTTCATAAGATAGTGTTACTTCGCGACCGTCATCTCCCAATAATCCTGCCCGGAGCATGAAATCCTGATACGTAGATATTAACCAGTCTTCTCCACCGGTTGCATAGTGTTCATAACTTCTGTTAACTGTTGGAAGAGTTTCATCTACTCCTATCGGAGCACAATCCGGATAAGTACCGCCCTGGATATAACCAAGGAAAAAGTCTGTGCCGATAATTTCTATAGGAGTATCAAATGCGAATGGAACCCATTCATAAGTTGTAGGAACAACTTCTACACTGCCTAACAATTCACCGGGTAATCCATTATCATATGCCCATACTGCTGCTGTAAACGGAGTAAGAATGTTTCCTGCCGGCCAGCTGCCATCATAGATATGCATGCTGCCGCCAGTAACATAACAAGGTGATTCGGAAGCTGTAAACCATACTGCGCGTTCATTACCTGGATCATACCAGGCTGTTGCGTTTTCTGCTTCGCCATCATCGTAGATTATTTGATTTGCCGGGGGTATATAGGGTGCAGTCCATTCAAGTGCTACATCATAACCATTTACATTTGCTGTCAGGTTCGTGGGTGGATTCATAATGACATCAAGTGCAAAATCCTGGGTTGTTACAACGTCTTCCAGAATCGTTACCGGAGCAACCTGTCCCGTATAACCTGCTGTATTACAACTAACGTCATAAGTTCCGATCAATACGTTGGGCAGATTGTAATATCCTGTGGCATCGGTCGTACCGGAATAATTGCCGCAAACGATTACTGCGCCGCCAAGTGCTTCACCTGTAAAGGCATCAGTTACAGTTCCTTCCAGCCCACCAAACAGGATCGGACTTACTGTGAATGGGAATATCCCTTCCAGTGAATAATCGTATGTTCCCCATTCTGCCAGGATAACTCCCTGCTTGCTGACTATTCCGCTGAGTCCACCATCTCCGTAGGTATCCCAGCAATATACTTCATAATTACCATCTACCAGATCTTCGGATACAAGTACTGTCTGTCCACTTGTCGTATAGCTCCAGTCGGTACCCCAGATCCAACTCTGGTTGGCAATATCCCAGACATTCCACGTGGCTTCTGTAGGATATGTGTCAACTGTGACTTCAAATACAACTCCTGTAAGAGGATCAAGTGCCACGTCAACCTGCACGTTCTGCTCTGCCAGGATTTCAACTCCCGTTTCCGTCCATGGATTGTAGCTTGTCGCTGTATAATAAACGTTGTAAATTCCCGTCTCTATTCCCGTTATTTGATACCAGCCTGTGGCATCAGTTGTTGCATTCAAGCCGAAGATATTTACATTGGCTCCATTGATTGGCGCCATTGTCTCGCTGTCTGTTACATATCCTTCAATTCCACCATATTCCGGCGGAAGCACTTCATCAACATGCAGCTCATAATAACCAGTGTTGCTACTGTATCCTTCCAGGCAGATATAATAGGTGCCCGGAGCTACTGTTACCTGATAACTTCCATCGTCCTGACCGATCCAGGAGGCCATCGTGCTTCCTGTGGGCCAGCCGCTGCAGCCGTCATCATCATAAGCCACCTGGGTCATTGCTGTGTCATAAAGACGCAGATAGGTGTCAAAGGTGGAACCGCAACAGTGGATCTCCATGTCCATCTGGGTATTGTTGGTAAATTCATAGAATACATCCGCTGATGTGTTGCCAATATAGTTCGTATAACCAAAACTGGTATCACCTGTGTCAAAGTAGGGATATCCGTCGATCACAATAGCTGTCGCCGGTGTATCTCCCTGAGTAGTATTAAGTTCCAGATTGAATTCTATCGTCGTTGTCTGTTCATCGAGTACTTCAACATTGGTTACGGTACCGGGAAAGTAACCGTCTGCTGAAGCAACTACATCGTAAAATCCCGTTTGAAGTCCTTCTATCATAAAATAACCGGTAGCATCTGTTGTTGCCGTCAAACCACCGGCAGCTACTGTTGCGCCTTCCAGAGGAGTTCCACCCAGATCATAGACGTATCCGTCTATATTTCCAATTCCAAGAGGTGTTATTACCAGTTCATAATATCCGGCATAACTGCTGTATCCTTCCACACAGATGTAATAGGACCCTGGATCAAGTAATACTCCGTCACCGTAATTAATCGTAGATGCAGGAGAATAATTTGGACAACCGTCATCATTATAAGCAACCTGAGTCATCGCCGTGTCATATATACGCAGATAGGTGTCAAATGATGATCCGCAAAGATTAATATCCAGAAGCATCGTCTCTGTTAATGTCATTGAGTAAAATACATCCGGTGACGCGTTTCCTATAAAGTTAGTATAACCCATACTTGTATCGCCAGAGTCAAAATAGGGGATGGCATCAACCACAATAGCTGTTCCCGGCTGGTCTCCCTGCAGGGTATTCAGCTCCAGATAAACATCAAGTGTTACGGTCTCATCAAATACAACGGTCACGTTACCCACAAATGGGAAATAGTCAGGATGCGAGACATTTACTGTTAAAAGACCGGATACCAGGCATTCAACCTCGTAATATCCCATGGCATCTGTTGTGGTTATAAAACCGCCAACATTTACTGTTGCACCTTCCAGGGGTTCAAAAGTCGTGTCATCATAAACATGTCCATCAACAAATCCTGAGGGCAGAATTCCGTCATGATTAAGAATCACATTCGCAATATAAGGAGACACGCCAGACGCTCTCATCGCGTCCTTACCGATTTTCTGAGCCTCCAGTTCGCTGTAACCTAAATCATCACTACGGGTTACTGGCGGATTTGCCGGATCCGGATTGACGGTATCACTGTAATACCAGATTGAACGATTCAGCGTCGTTGTCGTTCCATAAAATTCTGACCCGGAACTGCCATAACCTACTGTATTAGCATCAAATGCTATTACCAGATTATCGGTTCCGTTATAGGCAAACGGGGTATCAAGATCTACCGTCAGCCAGTTATCGAAAGCTAACATGATAAACGGACCTGTCCAGACTGCGGTCAATTCCGTAACTGGGATCCAGCTCGGATATGCGCCAAACTCGTCAAGAGTCGTATGCCCCATATAAACAGTACAAGACTCTTCCGTGTAAGCGGCGTAGCCGTTAAAGTGCCAGGCGACGTTTTCGATATCGACTGCACCACCAATTTCATCCGCCGTGTAGATCACCTGCGAATAGGTGTAGCCATAAAAAGGTTCCATCGGAAGATGGGTGTTTGTTAATGAACCCTCTCCAATTGGAATCGGGTCTGCAAATAATAATCCTATGCAAACCAGCAATACTGCAATAAGCAACTTTTTCATAAAGTTTCTCCTTTGAATTTGAAAATTAACTCCTTGAATTTTCGGTCTAATGAACCCTCATGAGAGAATATCATCTTACTCTCCGTTTAATTGCGATAGTAACGGTTAATTTACTCTTTGCTAAATGTCTCTTAAAATCTTCAATATAGTATCTCATGCTCAATTCTTCTTTTCGCACTCCTGATTCTTTTCCAACGTTACCGGTTTATTACTTCGTCCCATTATCTGCTCCCTCATAGCATTTCCATTTTTTCCTTTTCTAAAAAAAACTGTCAAATACTTATTCTCTACTTATTATATATATTTTTAAATCCGCCCTTTTTGACCATAACACACCTTATTACTTAAAGAACATAATCTTACACTCTTTTTCATCCTTTTACCAGCCCCTTGGTAATTTACCTAATTTACTTAATAATATAACATTATGAAATTTATCATCATGTCCTGATTTAAGATAATTTTTTTTTATTTTTTTGCTCTTTTTCCTGATTTTTCTCCCTGCTTTCCAAATTGACCATTTTCTGATTCGACTGATTCTGATTACCAATACTTGCCGGATCTTTCATAACATCTCCACATTCCTGTTATTTTTGATCCCTCTCCATTTCAGATTTTCTCCCAAACCCGTCTCCTGTCAATAAAAAAATCAAATCTCCCGTCTCCCGTCTCCCGTCTCCCGTCTCACTTCTCAATCACTTCCCCCTCAATCGTTAATCTCACCGTTGTGGCTGTCGGGCAGTTTGTGGTCACGTTCACATATCTCAATAAAGTTCCTGTTATCCGCGATGTATCCACGTCCAGCAGTATTACTCCTGTTCCATTAACTTCCACCACTTCATCATAACGTAAAATGCTTACATGGCTCGGTAACCGGATATCCCTGATTTTAAGAGCACTCTTGCCCTTATTCTCAAAACGGAATTCGCATTCCCCTTTCTCACCTTGTAATTTACTCCCGAAATCACATGTCTTGTTAAAAAAATCTATCCGGGGGGCTTTCGACTTATCTTCATTTTTCCAGCTTCCAAAATCCTCCAACTGACTAAATGTGATGATCAATTGGCCCTTTGTAGAATCAGGATAGGCCTTATCAATAAAATTTACCCGGTACTGATTAAATCCATATTTGCCTTCCTTGTCCCCTGAAACACTTGTCAGAATAGTAGAGGTTTCACCTGGCTTGATCAATGACTCACTCATCGAAAGTGACAGATTAGCCGGTAAAACTGATTTATCAAATTCCAGCTCCATTTCATGACCGCTCTCATTCCTCACCAGCAGCGTATCAAACTTAATCGCCGTGTCATATACATTACCAAAATTAACCTCTGCCCGGTTCATTTTCAATTGCCCGATGCGCTTCCTTAATACTGACTCATCGGGAATAATAAATCCGTTTACCCGTAATACCACTTCCTTTTGCTCCGCATTTGTTACTACCCGCACCGATTTATGAAATAATTTCCTGCGGTTTTTAGGATCAAATTCCAGAGTTATAAACCCTTCGCTTCCCGGTAAAATCTCTCCAGTTGACCAACTGGATGACGTACAGCCTCAGGAGGCATGCACGTCGATTATCTTCAATGGTTCATCTCCTGTATTCCTGAAATGAAACGTATGCTCTACCACTCCATCTTTCTCCAGGATCTCACCAAAATCATATACCCGCTCCTCCGGCCTGAATTCCGGCGACCCCCAAAGCAGACTAATACTGAATATCACTATCATTATCACCACTGACTTCATTTTATAACCTCTTAATTTATCATCATTAATTATTAATCATTAATCATCAGCCTCTTCACAAATTCCACAAACGCCGTCCCCCGCCAGTGCAGACGCCAGCGCGGATCAAACGATTCACCATCCAGGTAGCGCAGCTCCAGATGAAGATGTGATTTCTTGCCGGAACGCAGTAGATTTCCCGTCACTCCGGTTAATCCTAAAACTGTATCACCTCTTACCTCGTCACCTTCCTGAACGTTCACCTCATTCAAATGTACGTAAATACTCGTTAAACCATCAGGATATAATACTTTTACCAGTTTGCCATATTCTATCTGAACCGTATCTTTCTTACCGGCCTGATCCCAGCATTCTGCCCATTCCAGATGATTGGGATTATCGCTGACTTGAACGACTACGCCATAATCTGCTAACGGATAGACCGGTGTATTCTCGGCCACAAAAAGATCAATCCCTTCGTGTTTTCTACGCTTTTCCTTAGTTCCCCGGCTTGTGCCATAATGATCCTGAAATCGGTTCTCGATATAAAATTCCACTAGATCCTGAAAGGCATAATCTGACTCATAATGAGGGCTTAAAGGTGATTTATAATTCGTAAATCTGTCGGCAAATCCCGGCGTTATTAATATCAGCCGCTCCTTTACCTGGTCCGGATGATATACCACCAGTGAATCCCCCTCCTCGTCTAATATCAGCAGATTATTCAGCTTGCCTTCCAGATAGCGGATGCGTACCTGATCGCTTATGACTATCACCAGAAGGATAACCATTATTAATATTATCATGATCGCAATTCTGCTATTCATTCAATTTTACCTCTAACAGACAATATCAGAAGCCCCAAGAATTTTGACAACCCTTTTCTCGGATTATCTAAATCTGCACCTGCACCACATAGTCATACGTTCACCACAGCGAACGCAGTGAGTATGACGATCAGTTGTTCTTAAAAAATCTGGAGATCGTGCCGTGTTCATTCACCCTGCTGCGCATTGGTGAACGTCCACTCAAGTCAGATGTTCGCCGGCACATCCACCTGTCTTCATTTTAAATTTATAATTGGCGCACCATAATTCAAAATTATCTTACGTTTATTTAAATCACTATAATATAAAGCTCTCACCATGTTTCGGGATCACCACATCCCACTTATACTTGTTTCTGATATGCTCTGCCATTGCTGCCGAAGCTGCTTCATCTCCATGCACGAGGAATACTTTTTTCGGTTTTTTATTAAACGCCATCATCCAGGCAAGCAGTTCATTATAATCTGCATGACCTGAAAAGGCATCGAGCATCTCAACGTGGGCTTTGATGGGTACTAATTCCCCATGTATTTTCACCGTCTCCTGTTTTTCCTGGATTGCGCGTCCCCTCGTTCCCTCTGCCTGATAGCCGATCAAAAGTACTGTATTGCGGGGATCCGGCAGTCTCTTCGCCAGGTGATGCAGAATGCGACCTCCGGTTACCATACCACTGGCTGATATAATAATCGCACTCTTATGAACGTCATTGATACTGATAGATTCCTCTTTACTACGGCATAAATGCAGATTGCCGGTACGGAAAATATCCTTGCCTCCCATAGTCTCCATACGGGCCTGCAGATCAAAATCAGGTATATGGTCTTCAAATATCTTGAGTGCTTCAATCGCCATCGGTGAATCCATATAAACCGGTAAAACCGGGATATCACCTTCTTCTTCCAGTATTCTTATCAGATATAGCAGTGTCTGCGTTCTACCAACTGAAAATGCCGGGATTACCAGCGTTCCACCCCGTTTTATACTTTCATTTATTACCCGCGCCAGCTCTTCCTTGCCATCCGCATCACTGTGCAGCCGGTCGCCATAAGTCGATTCCAGAATCAGGTAATCAACATTATACACCTGATCAGGATCTTTCAATACTGGAACGTCCGGACGTCCCATATCACCGCTGAAAACTATCTTGCGCGAGCCGTTTTCTGTTGTGGTCTTAAAATCTATCAGAGCTGCTCCTAATATGTGCCCTGAGTCATGATACTTGACCCGTGTATTCTCCGTAAGCTGATAAAAATCGCCATAATGAACCCGTTTCAAAAGAGGCATCACCCGCTCCGCATCTTCTTTTGTGTATAACGGTAATGCCGGACTGTGTTTACTAAACCCCCGCTTGTTTGCCCATTTCGCATCCTCTTCCTGTAAATGGGCACTGTCCATCAGCATTACTTCGCATAATTCCGCCGTCGCCTTGGTCGTTACGATGTCTCCCTTAAATCCTTCCTTCACGAATTTCGGCAGATAACCGCTGTGATCTATATGCGCATGCGTTAAAAAAACGTGATCAAAACTTGCCGGATTTACCGGAAATTTCTCCCAGTTTTGCAACCTGTTTTCCTTATTTCCCTGGAATAATCCGCAGTCAATCAACACGTTTTTCCCATCAATTTCCAACTGAAACCTTGACCCGGTTACCGTCCCCGTAGCCCCCAAAAAAGTAATCCTGTCCATAAACATCTCCTGTATGTGTATTTATTCTTCTCACGTCTCACGTCTCACTTCTCACTTCTTCCAACCGGCGCCAGATATACCGTCATCTCATCCATCCCATCCACACCGATCAGTTCATCAACCTTCTCCTGGTCATAAGCAGCAATCCCGCAGGTTCCGGCCTTAATGGATTCGCAGGCCAGATACAGATTCTGACACACATGCCCTGCCTCGATCAGAATGTCCTTCTTCGCCTGCATGGTATATCGCCACTCCATCCGGTAGGGAACTGCCGTCCAGATAAAACACACCGCACAGTATCCCACAAATTTCTGCCCATGCGCATATTCCACCATTCTATCAGGCAGATCATCATCTTCCTTTATTAAAAGCAGCTTATGCTCCAGCGCCAGGTAACGGTAAATTCCAGGTTTCAATCCTGTCACCTGGTTAATGATCAGATAAGTCTCAAATGGCTGACGCGCTCCTCCCGAAGGTACGGTTCTGAAATTCGCCTTGTCTTTGACCACTTTCCGCACACCCTGAGTGGACCACAAAAGATATGCCAGTTCAGTCAGGGTCAGTTCTTCTTCAGTAAATTTCCGCCTGCTCTTCCGGTCATTGATACACTCTAAAATATCTGTTTTCTGCAATACGCCCTTGTAATCTGTCGGCAGATCAAAGATAACAGAATTTCCCGGATATGCCTTCTGCATCGGCGGCATCGGCAGGTTCAGTTCCTGATCGGAAGTGCCATATTCCTTGCCGGCTTTCAGCAGTTCGCGATATTCTTTTGTCCTTTTCTTTTCATCCTTTATCTTTATTTTCAGCTTTTCCACTTCCTCTGCATTATTACTCAAAATTCTGCTGATCGTTTCTTCTGCGTCTTCCTTTTCCGCTGACGTATAAGCACTCAGTTTACTCACCTGAGCGCTGAACCACTGCTTATAATCTGCCGGATATTTGCCATAAAATTCTCCCCGCTCTTCTTCACTCAGATCCGACAGCAAAATTAGAAATTTCCGCCGGGTGCCCATTGCTTCATCGAGAACCACACCATAAAATGCACTCTCAGCCATCCCTCTTAAACTGCTTATCTTCTTAAGTAATTCCCTCATAAATACCTCCTTAGTAAAATATCTGATACCCCCTTCAATATGTCAATCAGCAATTATCCCCCCTTCACTCTCCAAGCTGTGAGACTGTTCAACATCAGGTAATCTTTTGCAGTAACTTATACTGGATAATTTCAATAATACTGCACGCCTTGATGTTTTCTTGACAAATATTACTCATGTTGATGTCATTTATAAAGCTTTAAGAAAGCGCTTTCGGTCGTTTATTTCTTCTTTTCCCCATTGGGGATATTTATTTGTAGAAAAGAGATAAGAGCACCCCTCCCCACGACCGGCTCCGCCCGGCGCGGGGGGGGGGGGGGAACAACCTTTTCTTCCAAAAAAAAAGTCCTTC
>JAIPGO010000055.1 GCA_021736135.1 Candidatus Cloacimonadota bacterium | reverse complement strand
AAAGTTGACAGGAAAAAGTGTGGAATCGAAAATAAGAATGCACAAGAAAAAAGAAGGAAGAGGGAAATATTTCCTTTCTCTCTTCTTTCTTGATGATTTTAGCAATCTTATGGGGACATTTGGCACTAATGTAAATAAGACTCTGGAGTATGGACATATTAGATGTCCTAATGGACATAAGATGGAATTTATCGACTCTAATTTATAGCAATATATAGTGATAGTTCTCTCATTAGCCACCATCTTCTGATGGTGGTTTATATGATTTTTATCGATAGTAAGTGACTTCAGTCAATTCTCAGAATCCACAATTTAGTATAGTTTAAGTAACTGGTAATATTTGAATCTATTATAGAAGTCACTGAAGTGACTAAATAACGTATGTAATACTAGTCCCCCGACTAAAGAGGCTGTGCGAAAACTCCCTGTTTTTTGACCAAGATATTAATTCCACGCTGAGAACAAGAGTTTTGAACGGTACCCCGGGCAAGACTTTTAGGCGACCAATATTTGCTCGGTATCATATAAATAAATGTCTGACAGTATGTTAGTCGCTCAAAAGTCTTGTCCTGAGTACAGTCCAAAACTCTTAGCTTAAATTTGAAATCGGTTTCTTCAAAGAACAATCATTAATTTTCGCACAGTCTCTAAAGTCATGGGCTAACGAGAGAATACTTAAAATGTCCAAACTCCAGGCACAGACGTCTCGTCTGTGTATCTTTGACAGCCGAAAGCCTTGCAGCAAAGATCAGTTTTCTGCAGAGCGGTTCACAGACGGGGACGTCTGTGCTATAAGAAGTTAAAAGCCACAAAACTTTCATGATAATCACAGGTTTTTAAACTACTGTAGCATAGACGTCTCGTCTGTGTATCTTTGACAGCCGGGAGCTTTGCAGCAAAGATCAGTTTTCTGCAGAGCGGTTCACAGACGGGGACGTCTGTGCTACAGGAAGTTAAAAGCCACAAAACTTTCATGATAATCGCAAGTTTTTTTTAAACTACTGTAGCATAGACGTCTCGTCTGTGTATCTTTGACAGCCGGGAGCTTTGCAGCAAAGATCAGTTTTCTGCAGAGCGGTTCACAGACGGGGACGTCTGTGCTACAAGAAGTTAAAAGCCACAAAACTTTCATGATAGTCGCAGGTTGTTAACTAACTGTAGCATAGACGTCTCGTCTGTGTATTTTTAATAGCAGGGAGCTTTGCAGCAAAGATCAGTTTTCTGCAGAGCGGTTCACAGACGGGGACGTCTGTGCTACAAGAAGTTAAAAGCCACAAAACTTTCCTGATAATCGCAAGTTTTTAAACTACTGTAGCATAGACGTCTCGTCTGTGTATCTTTGACAGCCGAGAGCTTTGCAGCAAAGATCAGTTTTCTGCAGAGCGGTTCACAGACGGGGACGTCTGTGCTACAAGAAGTTAAAAGCTACACTTCTTCATAATATTTTCCCAGCTATAAAATCGACGGTAAACTCAAATTTATGAGCAGAAGGTTATAGGTTGGTCTAAGGAAGTACTAAGGTTGGTCTAAGGAACCACAACAAAGATCAATCTAACAATATTCTGTTAGATTGTGCCTTGTTGTGACTCCTTAGTACTTCCTTATACCCTCCTAAGCGCTACCTTATTAGTTCTAATTTTATTACACTGGCATTTGACATTGCTGGATGACTGGCGGTTCCGGTGCCATAACCATCGCCTCATCCCGATATATCGGGACAAAAAACTTGTAACCTGATTGAGTGTAAGTGCAGCACCGGTGTATTTCGTTGGGGGGTGGAGGCAGATTAAGATTATTATTGACACAAAATAATAAAGCGGCAAATTATTGTTTATACGAATAGAGAAGTGGTATTGCTATAGATCATTTATAGAAGGAGGAAACTATGAAATTTTTGGCAATAGTCATAATGTTTTTTTTACTGACATTTCTTGGCGCTGAAACTATTCTGCAAGCGCAGTACCCGCGGGAGCAGAGGATTTTAGCGGTAAACGGTGTGCCAAACCGGGAGCTGGTGGCATTATTCAGTGATGATTTTGAAGATGGCGGGCATGACTGGGAGTTTCTGGATACATCGGGTGCGGGTAATCTCTGGCACGCTTATGAAGATCCGAATCCTCCCAGTGGTGATTTTGCGGTGGGATGTTTTGATGATGAGAGCCTTACATATTTACCAGGTATGAATAATTACATGATCACACCGGAAGTCTGGCTACCGGAGGATACTGAGATATCGTGGGATGTTATGCTGCGTATGTCTCTTGATAATAGTACGTTTCCTGATTGTGACTATCTGATGATAGAGGTGCGGTCTCAATTGCCGGGAGAAACCTGGACGAACTGGAATTATATTTCTAATCCCTTGAATGAACCGGGAGGAATGAATTGTGTGTTTGTTGGTACGGTATTATCCTGGGATAATTTCAGCAGTCTGTGGGGACCAACTTTCTGCGATCTTTCCGTTCTATCCGGCCGCAATATCCAGATGCGATTCGGATTGCACACTAATGGTTACAATCAGCCAGTGCCGGGAAATATCAAGCTGGATGATTTTGGAATATATGGGGACATTGTTCTTCAGGCAGCGCCTCTAAATCTGCTGGCACAGACCACAGATAATAATGAAGTATTATTGACCTGGGATGCCATTGAAAATGGTGATGAATCCGGTTTGTTTTCCCATGCTTTCGGCAATCGGCGGGAAGTAACCGGATATAATATCTGGCGTTCAGGAACAAGTGGCAGCGGTTATGATATGATCGGTAGTATATTACCATCTGATGAACCTTCTTATCTGGATACTATTCCTTTGGTGGATGCCTGGAATTACTATGTAGTCACGGCGCTATATGATGGTATTGACGGGGAGCTGAGCGAGGAAAGCGCAGCTTATGTCTTTGGAGAAGACAACCTGGAAATGTGTTATGATGACGGCGAAGCAGATGACGGTATTTATGCCGGACTTGCCCAATATACCTGTGTACGCTTTACACCTTCTTATATTGGTCAGTTCCAGTTGACACATATAAGGCTATATTTTGTATCATTAGGTACTGGTGCCTGCATTATCAGAATATTTCCGGATGAAGAAGGTCTTCCAGGAGAACATCTGGCCCAGTTCCACGAATACCCATCAAATCTGACAACCGGCTGGAATACCATACCTGTTCCCGAAGAAGATCTGCCCTATTGTTGTTTTAACAATGAGGTTTTTTACGTGGGCATATTTGAATTAGCCGATCCCTCAATTCTTGGTCTGGATACCGATAATAGCGGACAAAGCCTGATAACTTACACATATTTATGGGAGGAACTGGAAACAGGGAATTTCATGATCAGGGCAATTGTGAACTATCCGAACGGGATGTCCGGTTATGGTGATATAGATGCCAATGGGCAAGTGGAAGCTTATGATGCGGCACTGGTTTTGATGCATGCAGTGGGGATGTTAACGCCTTTTGAGCCGTTTCCCATTGAGCGGGCAGACGTGGATGGCAGCGGGGATGTTTCGGCGTATGATGCAGCTTTGATTCTGCAATATGCCGTGGGAATTATTACGGAATTTCCTGTGGAATTACGCCAGGTTAGAGCGCCATGGGCTGAGCTTGATTGCTTTTATGAGAATGGGAATCTCATCATATCCGCTCGAGGAGAACTGTATTCTGCTACTCTGGAATTTCCCTTTGCCTTAAATGAGGAATTATTAAGAGTTCATCCTGACCTGATGTTCAGAACAAACCGTAACCGGATCGCCATGGCTGCTGCAACTCCGGTTAAAGGAGAGATATTGCGTTTCCCGGTGGGGGAAAGTGAAATTAGAAATGTGGTTATCAGCGCAACAGTGAACGGAGTTAGCTGCCGCTTGAGGTTATCAGGAGCAAGTGAAATAGTTACTCTGGAAAGTGCGTATCCCAATCCCTTTAATCCTGCGGTCACTATCTCCTACGCTCTTTTTGAACCTGGCAATATTAGAATTGATGTTTACAATACGAAAGGGCAGAAAGTGGATTCACTCATAAACGAAGCTAAGGCGGAGGGAAATTATCAAACGGTATGGACTGCGGATGACTTTGCCAGCGGCATCTATTTTATTTTAATGGAATGTAATGGTGTGAGAATAGAGGAAAAGGTTTTACTGATCAAATAGAGTTATTATAGTAGTATTCGTGCTTAATTCCGATACATCCGGACGAGGCTTTTAAGTACGGGGCATCACCGGTAAACTCACAGGTACGTTAGCGAGGCATTTAGTCACTTAACAAGAATATTCTTACATGTTTTGGCTGAATATTAAGCCAAAACCTTGCGTATGGTCGCCAGACCTTCGCAATGGTTGACGTTTGTTCTCTGCCACTATCCAGTAAGTGTGGATCAATAGTTCAGACAACTTACGTTTTCTACAAATTTACATGGTTAATTTACTCCAAAATGAGACGACCATTGCGGAGGTCTGCGACCATTCGCAAGGTCTCACCTGCAAATCAGCGTCTTTGTTCATTCTTTTCGCGCTTTCCGCGGTTGATAATCTTCTTTTCTTTAGTTTCGGTTATCCGGGTTAGGGCTTATTGAGGGGAATGCCAGGTTTTTTCAGTAAGCTGGCATCTCCCCGGAAAATTATTCAGAGATTTTTATAACAAATTATCCAGTATAAAGATAGTGATGATTATGAATGTGAATTTTCTTCCATTAGCGGACCAGATATCCAAGCTAAGTCAAGAGTTTTGGACGGTACTCCGGACAAGACTTTTGGACGACACAGATAGGATGATGATTTTATGTAACTGGTTAATCAGAAGTATATTAGTCGCTCAAAAGTCTTGCCCTCTGCGAGTTCAAAACTCTTGGCTTGGCTGGGAGACGATTTCCTTGAATTTCAATTTTCAATGACTTTTAAAATTCCGGGTGAATATCAGGTTTTTTCAGTAAGAGTTTGACAAATATTACAATACTTTTTAAGTGAGGCAAAAGCAAATTTGGAGGAATAATGCGTAAATATCTGGTTATTTTAATTTTATTTATAACTGTGGGTCTTTCAGCCACGATACTTAATGTACCTGAGGATTACCGTTATATATCGCTGGCGATCATAGCCTCTGTTGACGGGGATACCGTGCTCGTGCAGCCCGGAACTTATAATGGAGTGATCAATTTTGACGGGAAAGCGATAATGCTGACCTCTACATATTTAATCACGGGTAATGAGGCAGACATCCATCATACGGTTTTAGGTGGCAGTTATTCCGATGCATCGCTGATCTCCTTCATTAATGGTGAAGACGCAAGCACAATTTTATCCGGATTCACTATCACAAATACCGGAACACCTGCGCAAGGTGGTGCGATAATATGTGATGGAACATCTCCCACACTTTCTCATCTGCGGATAGTGAATAATTCAGCGACAACCGGCGGGGCAATATACACTAATGCCGCCAGTCCGGTAATGCTAAATTGCGAGATCAGTGGCAATACAGGATCGGATTTTGGTGGTGCATTTTACCTGGAAGCAAGTACCCTGAGCATGACCGATTGTCTTCTGGAAAGCAACAGTTGTGACGGAGGAGGCACTCTGGGGAGAGGTGGAGCTTTATTTGTATCGAATTCCTCCATTAACCTTTCCAGATGCAATTTTTATAACAATAATGCTCTTGTGCACGCGGGTGGCATTTACCTGAGCTATGGTTCAGCAGATCTGTTCAAGTGCCGGTTCGTAGGCAATACTGGTGGCGGAAACGTAGGCGCAGTCTATTTCTATAAATCAACCCATATGGAAGTGATCAACTGTCTTTTCTATAACAACACTGGCACTAATGCGGGATCATTGCGCTTTTTTACTGATACTGCAGTTACAGATGTTCCCACCATACTTAATACGATCTGTTATGGCAATTCACCCTGTGAGATATTTTTTGCCTCAGACAACCTGTCATTTGATGTGATAGTAGCATACAGCGATCTGCAGGGTGGTGAAGACGCCATCGTAACCAATAACGTTGCCAATATAGTCTGGCTGGACGGTAATATTGATGCAGAACCGCAGTTTATTGCCCCAGAAGAGGGTTATTATTATCTGGAAGAAGATTCACCATGTCTTGATGCCGGAACCGCATATTTTGAATACGAAAGTATAGTGTATCTTGATACGGAGGATTTTATCGGAGATTCTCCTGATCTTGGCGCTTGCGAAACTGATCCTGAAGATCTGCCCCCTCTGGCAATGTTTTCGGCAGATGTGATAACGGGAGAAGCGCCTTTAACCGTGAATTTCACTGATAATTCTCTGGGTAATACAGTAACCTGGAACTGGGATTTTGACAGTGACGGTATTGTGGACAGCGAAGAGCAGAATCCGCAATGGATCTATGAAACAGCAGACGTTTTCTCCGTAACTCTGTGCGTCTGGTCAAACAGTCAATCCTCAGTAAAAACGGAAGTTGATCTTATCGAAGTAACAGCACCTTCTGCAATAGACGAACAGCTTCCGGAACCTGTGCAATTTATGACAGTATATCCTAATCCCTTTAATCCCAGCACAACGGTCAGTTTTAGCCTGGAAAGTGCGGAAGAGATTGCTCTGCAGGCTTATAATATAAAAGGAGAATTTCAGGAAGTGTTATTTAAGGGTGCTCTGCCGGCAGGTGAGCAAAACATTACGTGGCAACCGGAAAATCTTCCCAGCGGAATTTATCTGCTGCGCTTGCAAAACGGGGATAAAATAACTACAAGTAAGGCAATATTGCTGAAATAGTTAATCGTTAATCGTTAATCGTAATGATAAAGCTCTGTATGTGCCTCATCTGTGATATACACCGATGAGGTACATACAGGTTATATATTACTATACTGATTTTTTTATTGTGATCACCGAGGTCTGCGGCAATTGAGATCAGGGTCAGATTTTTCGTGAATACATCCAGAGAGTTTCAGGAGCAATATCAATATTACCGGGCCAGACTACAGTCCCATAAGCTACAGTTGCTTTCATAAACAATGGAGAATCTTTAAGTTTTATAAAAGGCTTTTTATCTAAATATGGTGTCATGTCAAATAGTCGCCTCTCCTGATTTTCAAAAATTATAAGAAGACGATTATCTTTTTGTGGTTCAACACTGATGACATCTAAAAGTATATCCATTAGTTCCTCCCTAATTATTGCAAAGGGGCAATGCGGAAAGGTTCTTCACCAGATGCTGCTAATTCCCAGTCGGCTAAGAGCTCATCTTTGTGAATATCAATCCAGGCTATAACAAGTCGCAATTGTTAGGAGGAAAAACTCCGGCAAGTACTGAACCATCTTCAATGCAGATTGAAGCTTTATTCTCCTGATAGCGAACATGAATATGCGGTTTATTATGACGTCCTGTATCCTCGTAATAAATGGCAACAATTATACCAAAGAACATAGAAATTACGGGCATCTGATCACTCCTTTCTTCTGTAAAAGACACGGTATTATTATTTTATTATATATTGTATGTCAATAATAAAAGTTAGCAGGAAACAGATCAGGCTTGTCCTGACAATTTATTTTCGAGTTCTTTTACCCTATCGCGGAGTTCTTTAATACGGAATTCTCTACCGGTGAAAACCTTATTCATATTATTGAGCTGCTCATTCATCGTCTCGAGTTCTTGATTTTTGGTTTTCAGTTCCCGAGTGCGCTCCTGTACCAGTTCTTCGAGGTGGAGTCGGTAATTTTCGAGTTCTGTTTCAATTTTTTTACGCTGAGAGATATCCCGGATAATAGCATTAAAGCTGACAATTTCATCATTTTCGATAACCGGTGCAATGGAAACGTCAACAGATAATAGTATTCCGCTGGCAGATCTGAAAGATAACTCAATGCTGTCCGCTTTACCTCCGGCAAGTATTTTACCGGTAATTTCTTCCAGCAAGGCAATCTCATTGCTATTTACAAGATAATCATCAATGCAATTGCCGAGTTCCTTTTCGGGGTCATAGCCGGCAAAGTCTTTGATATTAGGACTGCAATAGGTAAGATGGCCATCCAGCGTAGTGGTGATCATCACATCTTTCTGGATTTCCGTCAGGTTTTTATATTTAAGTTCGCTTTTACGCAGGGCTTCTTCAGCGGTTTTCTGTTTTTCGATCATTTGATTTGCAGCATCTGCAATGACCTTGAATTCATCAAAAACCATCAGGTCATTATCAATTGGAATGTATTTGTCTGCGGCATCACGGAAAAATAAAGTAAGGGTATTAATACTTTTTGTAAATTTTGCTGAAATGCGGTTAGTAATAAAAAAGCTGATCAGAGCATAGAGAGCGAAAAGCAGAAGGAACTCTAAAACCTGATTTTTGAGCTGGCGAAAGAGCAGGATTTTATTTAAGAGCACAATTTCGTTTATATCCTCAAGATAAACACCGGCACCAATGATCCAGTTCCATTCCGGTATTGCTTTCGAGTAAGAGACTTTTGGGGTTGGTTTTGAGTCATTCAGCTTATGCCAGGAGTAACGAACAAAAACTCCTTCCGGTTTTTCCAGGGCTTTTAACTGTTCCTGGATTATTTTAATTCCATCAGGATCGGAAAGCTCCCAGACACTTCCGGTTCCTTTTGTGATTACGCCATTAGAGAATAAGGGTTCACCTCCGGCAGCGCTGCCAAAGAAATAACCTTCCTTTCCGAAACGAAGATCTATAAGGATGTCGATAATTATGTCCTGTAACTGCTCCTGGGATGTTAACTCATGATGCTCATAAGTCTCAAAATGTTCTTTCATCTTAGTGACATAGAAAATGACTTTTTCAACTTCATTTCTGATCATTGTTTTCTGCTGTTCCAGCGAAACCTCATATAGATTGTCAACATTATGAAGGTAGTTATGGTAGGTATTATAGAAGGTGATCACTGCAAACAGGGCAATGATGAGAAAAGTGCCACTGAACATAATAGTAAATATGGTACTAATAATGCTTTTTTTTGATTTTTTCACATATTCCTCATAAGAATAACTATTGATATTTTTTAATCTCAAGTTCAAGACTTTTTACTTTATCGCGCAATTCCTTGATGCGGAATTCTCTGCCGACAAATAGACCGTTAAAATGTTGCAGTTCTTTGTTAATGTCTTCCAGTTCCCGGGTGCGTTCCTGCACAAGTTTTTCCAGGTTTTCGTGATGCCTAAGCAGCTCTTCTTCTGTTTTTTTACGCCCCGTAATATCTTCAAATACAGTTGCGAAATAACCTTTCATAGGTGAATAAGCGCTGATGGAAAACCATTTTCCGACTGCCTGGCTGTAATTTTCGAATTTCATCGCTTGTCCGGTAAGTGCAACTTTACCGTAAGCTCCGATCCAGTCAAAGGGATCATCTTCTAGACCCGGTAAAGCATCAGTTATTTTCTTACCAATTATATCGTCCTTATTAACACTCAGCATTCTTTCAAAAGCACTGTTTACTTTCAAAATAATATAATTGACTGGTTTTCCTTTCTCATCCAGAATAATTTCATGATAGGCAAAACCACTATTCATATTATCAAAGAGATATTGAAGCTGGTCTTTGTTTTCCTGCAGTTTTTCCTGGGCAATTTTCTTCTCTGTCATATCTATTGTAAAGCCAAGGTAGCGATTATGTCTGAGTTTCACGGCAACTATCTGCCAGAAGCGCGTTTCTCCACTCTTAGTGATAAAAGGTATTTCCACATTTAATTGTTCAACATCACTAAGTTGTTTGATTCTTTCTAATGCCGCTTCTCTAAGAGCAGGTTCCGTGAAATCAATGGTTCGCATATTAAGCAATTCTTCACGAGTATATCCCGTGAGAGTGGTTGCTGCCGCATTAACGTCCAGATAATTTCCATTTTCATCAGCAACAAAAATGCCTATAGGTGCATTATCAACGTAACTGCGGAACTTTTTTTCATTTTCGATGAGTTCTTCCCTATCCAGGTTATGTTCCTGCATTTTCCTTCTTAAAGCAGAGGTTTTTCTCTTAACTTCAGATCTCATAATGATGATCAGAATTATGAAAATAATGAATACAATAGGAATGATGAAATAAGCAGCGATCTTCAACATTTCCGGTAAAGTAAGGCTGTGATCTATAATCGGAGTAAACCATTTCTGATGGATCCGGTCAAAGGTGCCGTTAGAAATTATTATCGCCAGTCCTTCATTGAGCTTTTCCAGTAATGCCTTGTTACCTTCAGTAACAGCGAAACAGAAATTCTGGCGGAACTCATTGAGTGGAATATCCAGAGGAGAAATGGAAGTGATATTCAGGTCGTTAAGCAATTCCTGCCCCATTACCCGTTGTGTGATTACGGCATCGCCTTTCTCGCTTTTCAGCATTTTGAAGGCTTCCTGGAAAGTTTCGGTAGTGATGATCCTTTCTGAAAGCTGAACACGCCGGGCAAACTCCTCAGCATTATCGCCTTTCATCACGATAATTTCCTTATTTTTCAGGTCGGCAGGTGTTTGGATCGATGTATCTCCATTTCGTACGAAAACAGCACCGTGCAGTGAAAGATAGGGGAAAGTAAAATCATAGAACGCTTCTCGTTCCGGAGTCCTGCCCACCATTGGCAAAGCGTCGATCTTTCCCTGAGCCAGTTCATTTTTCAGGATATTCCAGAGATCAACTTTGAAAGTAATCTTTATATTTACCGCCTCAGCAGCAGCCCGGATAAGATCGATGGAAAATCCCGCAGCTTCCCCGTTGGCATCGACCAGGCAGTAGGGAGGGTAGTCCGGTTCGCAGCCGACGGTTATAAAAGTGCCATCTTCCTCCGGAGAATTACATAATATTGGAGATATCAGTAATATGATAAGTATTATAAAATAATATTTTCTGCTCATCATTTCATCCTTTCGGGGAGTATGATCATTCTGTGTTTTCATACTTCCTGATTTTTTCTTCCAGGATCTTCATTTTATCCCTTAATTCCTTGATGCGGAATTCTCTGCCAACAAACAGCCTGTTCATTTGCTCTAATTCCTGATTTTTCTCTTCCAGCTTTCTGGTTCTTTCTGCAACGAGTTCTTCCAGATGCTCTTTGTGTTTCGTCAATTCAATCTCAGCTCTTTTGCGCAGAGTAATATCCTGGATGGTCTGCAAAGCACCCAGCGTATTGCCTTCCTCATCTTTGACAGGGACTGCGGTAATATAATGCCAGATATCCTGATCCTGCTTATTAAGGAAAACCATCTCTGCCTGCAGGGCATCCGGCAGGAGCCGGGAGCGTTGCCAGTGTGCCCCGAAATATCTGGTTATTTCTTCCTCAGTTGCTTTTTCCAGCAGCAGGTCAGCAAGCAGGGGTTTCTTCTCCTGGTAGAGAAATTTCCAGTGTTCATCAGTACCGATCATTTCCGTGGCACTCAATCCGGTGAGTCTTGCCAGAGCTTTATTCCAGTGAGATATCCGGTGCTCTTTATCCATAACAAAAGCGGGAATGGGAAATCCATCAAGTATCTGATTAAGTTTAACTTCGTTTTCCAGCAGCGCTTTCGTTTTTTCGTCAACGCTTTCCAGTAAGTGCAGTTTATCCCGCCGCAGCCGGTCTTCCGAATTCTTGATGCGCAGCATCACGCTAATTTGGGCAGAAAGTTCATAAGGATCAATTGGCTTGGAAAAGAAGGCATCTGCTCCATGCTGCAACCCCTTGATGCGACTCTCGGTATCTGTTTTGATGGCAGTGAGCATCAATACGGGAATGTGCCTGGTTTCCTCATCATCCTTCAGGATGCGGCATACTTCATAACCATCCATTTGGGGCATGATAATATCCAGAATTATGGTATCCGGTTTCTCAATTCGAGCAAGCTCTATACCTTCAGCCCCGGATAAAGCCGTCAGCACCCGGCATTCCGGCATCAGATGATGCAGCAATGCCTTGATGGCTTCCAGGTTGTCCTGCTTGTCGTCAATCGCTAAAATTTTCTGCATACTTTCTCCTTAAAGTTCCTGCAGCCATTTCTGCAGTTTCTGAAGTAACAGTTCCGGATTTACCGGTTTTGCCAGATAGTCGTCACAGCCAGCCTGCAGCAGTTCCTGTTCGTCTTCTTTCATGGCTCTGGCAGTAACTGCTATCACAGGTATATGTTTTGTTTCTTCAGAACCTTTCAAAATGCCAATCACTTCGATCCCATCAATTACAGGTAAAGAAATATCCAGCAGAACCAGATCCGGATGACAATTTACGCAGGATTTCAGACCCTGCAAGCCGTCCTGGGCTTCCCGAAGGCGATACTTACCACCGATCATGGCTTTCAAGGTCGTCATATTATCCGGATTATCTTCAACGATGAGGATTTCCGGTAGATTATTTTCGGGATCTTCCATCATCTGATCTTCCTTTATAATTTCGCTCCCGGGAATATTACCCAGCAAGAGTTTTATCTTAGTTAATAATCCCTGCAGATCAATGTTACCTTTCTGGACGAGTTGCTGCACATGGTTAGCGCTGAGTTTTGCCAGATCAGATCTATCAAGGTCTTTGGCTGTGAGTATGAGAACCGGGATTTGACGCGTTTTCTCCGTATTCCTGATATTTTCCAGAACTTCGAAGCCATCAATTTCGGGCATCATCAGGTCAAGGATAATACCATCGGGGATTACGCGTTTCACATAATCCAGCGCCTGCTGCCCGCCGGAGGCAACGTCAACTATATAGCCTTCTCTTTGTAATTCATTTCTAATCTGGATGATGGAAGCTTCGTTATCTTCCACCAGAAGCAGCCGGGATTTACCGGCAGTCAATTTAGTTTCCTGCTGATTGGCGGGAATTGATTTCAAAAATTCCGGTTCTGTATAATCTATCTCTCCCTGCCATTGGGCTGGGATGATGACTGTAAACAGGGAACCTTTCTTCAGAATACTTTCCACGATGATATCACCGCCCAACATCTTAACCAGTTTATAGGCGATGGTCAGTCCCAGCCCCGTACCCTCGAAAAATCTGGAGGAAGAGCCGTCCACCTGACGGAATTCTTCAAAAATATGGGCTATATCATCTTTCGCTATACCAATACCGGTATCTGCAACTTTTACATAGATGTTTTCCCGGTCATGCTCCGCAGTAATGCTCACATATCCTTTTTCCGTAAACTTCACGGCATTGCCTACAATATTCTGTAATATCTGGTAAACCTTGCCTTCATCGGTTTCTATTATCGGCAGCTTTTGAGATATTTCCAGTTTCACTTCAATATTCTTTTCCTGAGCCAGCGGTGATATGCTTTCCCTGATATTTTCCAGAACAGGCTCCAGAGAGATGAATACCGGGTGCAGATCCATCTTTCCTGCTTCGATTTTAGACAGGTCAAGAATATCATTGATCAGATCCAGCAATCTTTTGCCGTTCCGGTTCACTATTTCCAGGTATTTTGTTTCCTCGGGCGTGATCTTGCCCTGAGTCTGTAGCAGAACGATCTTGGAGAGTGCCAAAATTGAATTCAGCGGTGTTCGGAGTTCATGGCTCATATTGGAAAGAAATTCACTCTTCAGTTTGTTTGCCTGCATCACCTGCCGTTTCTGCAGCTCCAGTTCAATATTCTGGGAATGCAGTTCATCGGCATTCTGCATCAGCTCTTCTGCCTGTGATTGAAGTTCCTCTGCCTGAGCCTGTAATTCCTCTGTCTGTTCCTGCAATTCTTCCGTCTGCACTTCCAGCTGCTGATTTGATCGGGTCAGATGCTCTGCTAATAGTCGGTTTTTCTCACTGTTCAATAAATTGCCATAAGTCTGGTTCAAGGTGTTCCAGGATAGATTCAGCGCTTCCAGGCTGGCTTCGGAATATTGAGAAAGCTTTGCCAGTGATATCACGGCAACTACCTGCTCATTCAACAACACGGGTATCGATATTAATTCCCTGGGGATGGCGGTTCCAGCCACGGTGATATATTTGAATATCGTATTTTCCGGAATATCCTGAAACCAGAATATCCTCTTGGCAGCAATCACCGTTCCGAACTCACCTTCCGGATGCACTGCTGAAAATGAACGCAGCAGTTCTTTGTTCGTACCCACTGAGATATAATGCTCAAATTGCTCCTTCTCCTCGTTCAGGATGTAAAATGCCCCCATCTCAGAACCGGTTATTACCAGCAGGCGTGGTAATAATCGCGAGGCAAAGCCCTTTAAAGTTGACCGCCCTATCATGATCTCAGCTATTTCTGTCACGTTTTTCTGTACTTCCGCCCTTGAGGCAAGAGTTGCCGCCATAACGTTTATGGAATCTGACAGTGAAACCAACTCATTGGAAGACTTCACCGTCAATCTTGCAGAATAATCGCCTTCTGTTATCTTTTTTGCCATTTTATTCATTTCCACCACTGGTCTGGAAATCGAACGGCTTATGATACTGGCACTGAAATATATGCCAATGCCTGATAATAACAATAGAATAAGCAGGTTCAGGGTCATTGCTCTCACGGGTGCGTTTATTTCACGATAATCCTGTTTGCACACAAATCCCCAGCCGGGATTCTTTATAAAAGTATAAGAAGCGAGTGTTTTTTCACCTCTATAGTCTCTTGAATATATTGTTCCGGTTTCTCCCCGCGCCGCCCTGATTGCTGGTTCTGCTGTGATTTGCAAATGCAAGGGTGCATTATCATACCAGCGCAGTTCATTCTGTGCCACCACGTCCTCGTTCACTATAAGCGTTTCGCCGCTTTCGCCCAGCCCCGTTCTGTTCATCAGTAAAGGAAATAATGAATAATCAAGATTAACCCGCGCAACCAGTATGCCAACAATATGCTCTCCATTATGCCTGGTGCATTTAATGGGAATGGAAAAAGCCATGGAATAATTCAATAATTCCCGGGAGTAAAAGATTTCACTTACATATATATCTTTTTTCTGCAAAGGTATGATGAAATAATCCTTTCCTGATTTGTCTTCTCCTTCCTGAGCTTTCTTTGTGGATACCGTTATTTTACCCGTGTGGGGATTCATAATAAATATTTCCTGATAGTCCGGGAAATTATTCAAATAATCAAGCAGTATTTTTCTGCTATGGGATAACAGCTCCATATCTTTTAAATTGTACTGATCATTAGAAGAGAGGTCTTCCAGGGCAGTCAGTTCATAATCTGAGGAAGCCATTTTCAAATCTCCTTCCCGTTCTGTAATCCAGTTATTGACCTGATCAACTTTTAATTCCCGAATGGCAGTAAGCTTATTAATAGAGGCTGCTTTTATTTCTGTAGTCCGTTGAAAATAATTGATCATCAGTCCCAGTATAAAAGGAGCAAATGCCAGCACGAGGAACCAGAAGGTCAATTTCTTCTGAATTTTCTTAAAACTAAAAGGTTTCATTTTATATTTCTTCCTTTCGCTCATTGCACTTTCCGGTAAATTTTACATTCCGGTGACACTTTATTCAATATATACCTGAATTCATCACCCGGTATTTCTGCATCTCCCAGAACAAGATAGCCTGCGGGAGCCAGGGATTGAATTAATTTCTGCAGGATAAGCTGCTGGTATTGTTGGTTGTAATAAATTAGCACATTGCGGCAGAGTACCAGGTCAAAATTTCCATATACGCTTTCGGCAGGGACAAGGCTGCGGTCTGCCACCAGGTCATGTCGAGAAAATGTCACCATTTTTTTAATGGAATCTGCAAGCATAAATTTATCGCCGCTGGCGGTAAAATATTTCAGTAATAAGCCATATTTCACTTCCTTGACGCTTTCAAATGCGTAAATCCCGGCTTTTGCCTCTTTTAAGGCAGCCTGATCAATATCGGAAGCAAATATGTTTACCTGCAGGTTACTTTGTTTGAGAAGCTCCACAATAATGATAGCGAGAGAATAAACTTCTTCACCGCTGGCGCAGCCGGCTGACCAGATGCGCAGAGAAATATGATCTTCAGTCATGTTTTCGAGCTTTCGCTGCAGAATTTTCTTTATAATCTCGAAAGTCAGTGAATTACGGAAAAAATGGCTTACTTTGATCGTTATTACCTGTACCAGTTTATCCAGTTCCTCTTCGTGGTTCTGCAGATGTATCAGATATTCTGCAAAATCACTGGAACCTGTGGGCAGAAAGCGTTTTCTGATCCGCCTTGCCAGTATATCATGAGAATAGCCGGAAAAATCAATACTTCGCTGCTCTTTCAGAAAATCTAAAATCAATCCTGTATTTTCCAAATTTCTCCCTGTATTCCGAATTCGCCGCCCTGCTTCTCCACATATAAAATTTATTAGATTAGTTCCGATTAATGTCAAGGAAAATTAGTCCAGCCGGTTGTTTTTGATTTTATTGACAATAAAGCCGGTTTTTAAGCTTAGGTAACTTTCAGAAAGATATTAAAACAGGAGATATATATGAAGAAATTATGTCTGGTGATTATTAGTCTGGGAGTAGCTTGCCTGCTTTCTGCTGGTGATATGCTCTTTGAGACTTTAGATAACGGAATGCAGGTGATCATAAGTAGAAATACTGCCAATAATTCTGCGGCTGTTTACGGTTTCGTACAGACCGGTTCCAATACGGAAGAACAATTCCTCGGTGCCGGTATATCGCATTATCTGGAACATCTGGTTTCCTCCGGCACAACCACACTACACACGGAATCAGAATATAGTGAACTTATGGAAAAGTACAGTCTTGTTTCCAATGCTTATACCAATACAGATATGACAGCCTATTACCTGATGGGTGAAGCTGCTTATACCGATACGATGATCTCAACGGTTGCTGAGTTTTTGCGCCACTGTGTTTTCGCTCAGGAAGAGGTAGACCGCGAAAAGGAAGTTATCCTGAAAGAAATGGTAATGCGTTCCACTAATCCTTACAGCCAGGTTTATCAGTGGGAAAATGCCCAGTTCTATCCTTTGACTAACAGCAAATATCCCATTATAGGTTATCCTGAGCTTTATAAGCAGATAACGCGTGATAACCTGCTTGCTTACTATCATCAGCATTACATACCTAATAACATTATATTTGTAGTTGTCGGCAATTTTGATCCACAGCAGGTTATGCAGAAAGTTAAAGATACTTTTAATGACTGGAAACGCAGTGTATATCAACCAGTATTTAATCCTACTCAGGGAGTATATGGCGGGGAATATAATTTCAGCAGCGAGTTTCCTCTGAATAATGCTAAAGTATCTATCAATTACATACTTTCGGAATATTCCTATCGCCTGGCACCGGAACTTTCGGCAGCGCTGGATCTGCTTTTCAGTAAGCGGCAATCCGTGATAAACTATCGTCTTGTTGAAAAAGAAAAGCTGGTTAATTACATTTATGCTTATGCTCCACCGGTTCCTTCCCAGAGAGGTGATAATGCAGCACGCATCGTATTTGAACCTAAAAGAGTTGAGGATATCGAGCTGATAATCGGGATAATTGATGAAGAACTGGCAAAAGCAGTAAAAACAGGATTTAAGCAGGATATGCTGGCAAATTTCCTGAACCGTGAAAAAGCGGCCCGTATTCTGAAAGAAAATCAAGCTGACGACGAAGCAAATCAACTTGCCTGGTCACTTTATTCTTATGGAATTCCAGATGCGGAAGAAGTGGAACTTAAAGCTCTGGAATCAATCGATATTAATCTTATGCCACAGGCTATTAATGAAATCCTGCTGCCGCAACTGCGCACAATTACGAGAGCACTTCCGGAAACTGAGGTTAAACAGAACGAAGAACTCGCTGTGGAAGCTGAATATAATCTTTCCATGAAGAAAATTGCTGTAGATAATAACGTTACCTTACTTTACCGTTATGATGACCGTCCCGACGTAGTGTTTTTCAATATTAATTTACCAGTTCATCAAGACTGGGAAACAATGGATAATGCCGGAATTCTGGAAATGACAACCGACCTTCTTTTTGAGGGTTCAAAAAGGTATGATACCCTGGAAATAACGGAATGGCTGGAAGATCACGTGATAAACTTCCGAAGTAATATCAGTGATGATGGTTTAAGCATCAGCATCAAATGCCTTTCTGCGGATATTGATAAGACTCTGGATATATTTTGTGACGGATTTAACCATCCGAGTTTCAGTGAATCTGAAATTGAATTGTGGAAAACCCGTAAACAGGCTGGATTTGAGCGTCAGTCCACCACGGCACGTTATCAGCATACTATTTTCCGTAACGGTGTTCTGTATCCCAAGAGCAGGCAGGGTATGATCACAGAAGATGTGGTAAAAAAACAACTCGCTTACAGCAGAGATGATATTATGGCTGCCTGGGAAACTTATTTTAAGGCAGAGAATCTGCTTATTGCTATTAACGGTGATATTATGGAAGAAAGGGCGTTAAATATTGCCCGGGATCTGGAAAAAAGACTGCGCAAAGGAAAAGTGGATGCTACCCGCAATTATTTGAAAGTACCGGATATAAACAGCTGGTTTTCACAGGAATATAACTTTGAGCAGGTTAATATAAATATAAATACTGCTGCCCCAAAAGTTACTGATCCTGATTTTAAGGTAATGACACTTATAAAAGCTTTGATGAACCGTACAGACGGCGGTTTACACGAAGCAACCCGCGGTGTTAATGACCTTGCCTATTTTGCTTCTGCGGACTATTCAGTGAATCAGAATTCTGCCTTCTTCCGTATCACCAGCCAAACTTCTCTGGAAAACAGAGATGAACTCATCGCGGTATTAGCGGAAGAAATCGAGAAAATGAAAACCATTGAGATCAGCTCTGAGGATATTCAGCAGGTGCTGCTGAATAACAAGATCATCAGACGTAATTATCTTTCTCCGTCATATATAGGACGTGTTTCAATTGATAATGAAGTTAATGGTCGTGGTTATGACTGGCTGGAAAAAGAAATGGATGAACTGTCAGGCGTTACTGCTGCCGATATCCGTCGTGTAGCTGAAAAGTATTTTACAAATATTACCGTAATAGTCTCTTATCCCTCAGAAGATTTTAAAAGAAGTATTCAATAAATAATGAAGACTGACACAGACGGCATGGGATCACTCGGAATACTCCCTGCCAGTCTGTGTCAGTCCCTTTCTTAGCTATTCCTTTCTTAGAACAATCCGCATCTGTAGCTGCTCATCTTCCTGACCCGGCATTTCAAGTAAATATAGATCCTCGCTATCTTCAATTTCGGCAAGTTCCAGAATACGGATCCAGTTAAGTTTTGTCAGGTCAATCCGGAAACCGCCGATTTGGATCTGGCCTTTCAGGTTAATGCCGGTTAATTTGCGAAAAAATTCTCTTTGTTCCAGCAATTTCTGCACCGGGATACTGAACTGAAAATAGGGGATTTCCTGCCTGTTGGAGTTGATTTCCAGCAGAATCTTCTTTTCAGAAGTTTTCTCCTCAAGCGAGGAAAGCAGTTTCAATCCATCTTTTGCTGTTATACTGCCATTGCTGATCAGTTCCAGTATCTTTCTGCGGTGTAACTTCTTCATTCTTAATCTTTTCCCAGTGCTTTCAACAGCTTCTCCGCTTCATCAGGTGTGATCTTGCCTTTTTCCAAAAGCTCAAGTATTTTCAAGCGACTGCGATCCTGTACGGTCTCAGTTCTTGCTTCCTGTGCTTTTTCCCGGTTATCTTTCCAGCCACCGGAAATATTTTCCCAGGTTTTATTAACTGTATTGATAGCTGAATCTTTGAACTTGTCAATATCTTCGGCATTATCATCCCAGGCATGATTAAGTGAATCGGAAACTGAATTTAACGCCTTTTTGATCTTTATCTCAATATCGGGTATATTTATCTCCAGTTTACTCAATTTCTCACCCGCTTTGCGAAGTTTTTCCTGTACTTTAGGGGCATTTTCTGCTGTTAGATTTTCCAGAGTGGGTATGATTTTTTCCTTGAACAATATCTCAATTTTATGCGATATCTGGCTGTCCATTTTCTCGGAGTGATGCAATTCATCCAGGATATTTATGTTGCCATGAGAGTTTTCTATATCTATTATCACACTGCCGGAACCATTGGTTAAGGAGTATTCCTTTTGACCATCACCCTGCATCTCATAGCTCTTATCAAGCCCTATGTTGATCTTGCCATGGTTACTACGGGCATGGATATTATAAGGCAGGGCGGAGGGTATGATCAGATTCGTGCGCCCATGCACGTTTCTGAAACTGAATTTACCTCCCGTAACTTCCTCAAATTCGTAATATATTCCGGAATTAACGGTTTCTATGGTTGCACCAGTAAATCCGGCACTCAATATCTTGATATCACCATTCTTATGCTGCAGAGCCAAAGCTCCCTGGCAATGATTCAGCTTCACGGCACCGTTATTATTGAGCAAACGCATATTACCATCACTATCCTGTATCACGATCGCTCCGTTTTTCTGCTCCAGATCAATTTCTCCCTTATGATCTATAACTTTGATGGCTCCATTGGTGGAACGCACTTCCAGTCGTCCCTGGCAGGAGAGGAACTTACAGCCGCCGTTTGTCAATTCATGCTCCTGAGCACCTTTGATGTTTTCCACTTTTACACCACCATTTGTGCTCTCACTGTTGATCTCCGCCTGCTGCGGAAGAGTTAAGGTAAATTTTATACCGCTGATCAGCGAGGGAAGTTTCTTATCGGTCTGACGCAATTGCAGCAGATTCTGCTCCTCATCATAACTGAACTCCACGTAATCTGTTATCTCCTCACCTTCTCTAAGATTGCTCACACTCTCCATCTCAATTATTACCTGAGGGTCCAGGTCATCATTACCAGTTATCTTCAAACCACCATTGAGCATACTGATCTCTGCTCTTATTCCGGGTTTCCCGGCAAAGGATATTTCTTTCACCAGCTTCATAATATTACTCCTTTTCCATTTGTTTAATTGCTTCACTTACAGATATTCTGCCTTCTTCCAGATCCCTTAAAATACTTAAGGACTCCTTGTTCCCTTCAGTTTCTCCTGAACCAGGACATAAAACCTCTATGATTTGATTTAATCGGCTCTTTACTGTGGGATAAGATATTTCCAGTTTCTTTTCTACTTCCTTGATGTTCCCGCTGCAGCAGATAAATATTTTTACAAATTCCTGCTGCTTCGAACTCAAAGCTGAAAGCTCGCTGATCGCAAAACGACCATCTATGGTTATATCACAACTCGGACAGTGATAGCGTAATACCTCTAAGCGGGCATTACACACAGGACAATTCTTCAACCTTTTATTCATCAAACCTCCTTAGTTGTGCTTAAAAATTATTATGGACTTAATATTGTCAATAAAAATATTAATTAAATCAATATTTAGATTAATTAAATTAATTTTAAACGAACCATTCCTTGATTATACGCGATTTTAAGCTATAAAAAAACCCGGTGAAGCAGGATCGCAATACCGGGTTAAATTTCAGGTTATAAAATTTATCTGTGTTTACGGTTCAGATCTTCGAATTTACTTTTCACAATATCCAGTTCAATTTTATAAATAACTGACTGCATCAGGCTTCTCACCAGGCTGTTGAAAGTGACTTTGCTGAGCGGTTTAGGCAGAAAAGCGCTGGCATTCAGTTCATAACATTTCTTTACTTCCTCGTCAGTGCCAAAGGCGCTGATTATGATCACGGCGAAATGGCTGTCCGGTTCCGGTTCCAGACGTTCCAGAAGTTCGATACCATCCTTTCCCGGCATAACCAGATCAAGTATGACTACCTGCGGTTTGTGTATCTGGAAAAGCATCAAACCATCATCGGCATTTAATGAACTTATAATGTCATAGTCAAGGTCGCTGAGGGCGTTCTTGATGAAGTCATGGTTCATTATCTCATCATCTATAATTAAAACTTTCTGCTCATTCATAATTTTTCGGTACTCCTGAAACATTTATGACATAGTTTAAGTAATTAAGTATTAATGTCAATGATAAAATAAGTAAATTTTGCCTGCTTCAATTTTAATGCTATTATATATTATATTTAATATAAAATTCTGAGAAGTATCTGAGTATCTTATTAGAATCACACAGGAGGTTATGAATGCCTGATAATTCTCTCACGGCCTGTGGTGCAGATTGTCTGATTTGCCCCATTTATATTGCTGCCAGGGATCCAGAAAAAGCAGTAAAACTGGCTGAGGCATTCCACAAAGAAGGACAGCCGGATGCCAAACCGGAATGGTTTACATGCCAGGGCTGTTATGGCTCCCTGGCCTTACACTGGTCAGATGATTGCACCATCCGTCCCTGCTGCCAGGAGAAAGGACTGGATAACTGCTCACAATGCCCTGAATTTCAATGTGAAGTTCTGGTGAAATTTGAAAATGATTATCCTCATCACAAAGCTTTTATGGACAGATTGAGAAAAATCAGAGATAATAAATGAAGAGCGGGAAATTTACTAAGTAACCAGCTTTATTCCATTTTGAAGTCATTCACCCCGAATATTGAGCCGTCGGGGAACTTTTCCGGCTGCCAGGAGCGGATATAGATCCTGGGTTGGGTCAGGTCTTTCAGGTCCATCATCAAGAAGAGGTAGCCCTTATCCCCATAGTTTTCCGAATAATAATTCTGATTAATTTGAATGGCATATAATGCGCTGTCCGGATCATTGCTGTAATGCTTGATGCAGTTATCTTCAAACTGGAGATTAACAAATTCATTGCTCGCGAATACCTGTTTCAGGTGAGTAATGTATTCGTCCTTTTTCATTCTGATATATTCCACCTTATCTTCGCTGATGGTCTCATTGATGTTTTCCATTTTATAATCATCATCCTGCAGCACACGCCCCACGATGATCAGCGCATTTTCCGCAAATACCCGGTCAATGAAATCAATATCCTGCAGGCAGTAGGCAGTCTTGTAATATTCCATAAAGTCAATGAGCCGGTATTTTTCTTCCGTTTTCCAGATGCTTTCATCCTGAGCCATTATAGCTTTGATAGAGCTCTCACTAAGTCCGAAAGTAATGCCCGTGATTAAATTATGAGTATCAAACTTAAAGTTGACTTTTTCAATAAACTCGGTATTGCTGTTGGGAAAACTGAATTTCATCGGGATATCACGCATTTGTTTTTCATTTATGCTTTGCTTGATTTCCGGATCAAGCTCATTTGTCAATAATTCCGCCTGCCCGTAGCAGAGCAGTTTTTTGTAATCCGCCAGACCTGTTTCAGTGAAACACTCTGCCACTTTACCTATATCATCTTCTGCAATGTTATCAAGTACTTTCTTTAGTATATTCAATTCGGAAATGGTCTCAGTTGCTTGATAAGTCTGAGCAGGACTAATAACCAGTTCCCTTGATTTCTGCTGAAAACCACTGTTCTCATTCAGTATTATATCCCGCTGACTGGCGCTGAAGTATTCCGGAGCAATCCCATTCAGAACTGTGCGAACTTCCTTATCAAAATTGGCAGCCTGTTCATATCTGTATTCAATCTGCAGAGTTAATGTACTTTCGTGAAATCCTGAAGGCAGATGAACATAAGCCAGCCCGTCGTTTACGCATATATATTTTGACCAGCCTCCGGAACTGGTGTAATAGCGATAATTCAGGTTTGTTACTTTGCCTGCTTTATAAGTAACATTATAAATCAGCTTTCTCCCGTTTTCTTCCTTAAATTCCTGGATCTGCTCAAAGTTAATCCCGTTAAGCAGTTCATTGATCCTGGTATGTAATACTGCCTTCAGGATTAATCCGGTTTCTTCGATAGATGGTGAACACATCCTGTCCTGTTGAGGATGTGTGGTCAGCAGTTCCAGTGCCCAGTAATAATTACGCAGAGCATCACCGATCTGCACTTTCTTTTCGGCTGCTATACCCAGCTGGTAATAACTTTCAATCTTACGCTGCCTGTCGGCAAATATCTCATCCACATCATCTTTCAGATAATACAGCCATACCCGCGTCTTATTGGGACCCTGCTCCACCATTTCCGGGATAGAATAAAGGGTTGTGCTGGAATACGTGGTAATAATACGCTCAATTTTCTGCTGTCTGCCTGTTTCATCTTCGCTGTCAGTCAAAGTGAGTTCTGCTTCCACCTGCACGCTGATCCGGTTGATAAGATTCTGCAGCGCCTGCGCATAAGCTTCCTCATAACCATTAGCCTCGCCAAGACCATAGATATATTTCTCATTAGAAGTGATCTCAGCAATGGTGATAGCGTGAAGCTGCAAGGAGAAGAGGAGGAAGAAAATAGTGAGAAGTGAGAAGAAATACGTGAGTCGTGAGTCGTGTGTCGTGAGTCGAAAGACGTTAGGCGTGAGTCGTGAGTTGTGAGTCGTGAGTCGAAAGATAAAAGACGTGACTCGTGATTCGTGATTCGTGTTGCGAGAATTTTCAAGGTATATTTTACATTTTACATTTTTCATTTTACATTGCTTTCCTAAGTCCGGGTCTGGTTATTTCTTTCATTTTACATTTTACATTTTTCATTTTACATTGATTTCCTAAGTCCTGGTCTGGTTATTTCTTTCATTTTACATTTTACATTTTTCATTTTACATTGATTTCCTAAGTCCTGGTCTGGTTATTTCTATCATTTTACATTTTACATTTTTCATTTTACATTGATTTCCTAAGTCCTGGTCTGGTTATCTTTCTAATTTTCAATTTTCAATTTATTTACTCCCAAAAGATAGGCTTCTTATCCAGCAATAGGCTGTATAGGTAACCGGTAAAATGGAAATGGTGAAGCATAGATCCCGTTTATTATAGCTGCTTTCCATATCATCCCAGTTATCCTGAACTGACTGGGTGCTGGTAGAAGACAGGTAATCATCAAAATATGCATCTCCCTGAGCATTAAAATAAATCCCCGCTCCTATGGTAAGCAAAGAGGCAATTCCACCTATTGCCGCCTGCCGGCGCCAGCTATTGCGTGCTGCCAGCATACTGCCTTTATAGGTTTCCAGTTCAAACACCAGTTTTTCCTGAACTCCTTCTTTTATGGTAACAGGTTTGTTTTTTTCCAGAAATTGCGGATGTTTTACCTTAATATTATAATCACCAATGAGAAGAGGTATAACTGCGGGAGTTACGGCTTTATCCCTGACCCCATTGATCCAGATCTCAGCATTTTTGGCTGCTGCCGGTTCTGTTATTATGGTTAATGATCCCATTATCGGTTCCGGAACCAGCGTTATTTCCTCTTCAGCTCCTGCCTGCAGATATATATATCTGCTCTCGGAAATATAACTTTTTCGCTGGGCTTCTATATTGTAATTCCCTGCTTTCAGGTCTGCTCTATAATTGTCTCTGCCAACAATCGTTCCGTTAACGTAAATAGCACAATCCGGCGCTAGAACTTTTAAAGTTCCAAAATCTTTGGTCAGCATTAATCTTTTTTGGGTTAATTGCTCATCTTTTACGGTTACGGACTCTTCAGTGCCTCTATATAAAGCCATTTCCACCCGCACCTGATAAATGCCGGATGGCAGCCGCACATCACGATATGGTGTTTGACCTGCATACTCGTCATTGATATAAACTTCGGCACCTTCCACAGGAGATGTGCGGATTTCCAGAATGCCAAAGGCTGGTTTCAATTTAATATCAAAACTCTTTTCCTCTCCGTCGTTAACCAGAAAATCTTCCGTTTGATCATGATAAAAATCCATTTTTGCCGATAGTAAATGATTACCACTGACTAACTTCTGCCGGGTAATATTACCGGTACCGAGTAAAGTGCCATCCAGATATAATTGAGCATCCTGTTGATCGCAATGCACCTGAATATAACCGAATCTGGGTTTTAACTCTATTACAGGTAATTCCAGAGTCTGCCCCTCTTTAATGGTAAAAAGCTGTTCTGTTGTATAATGAAGTTTGTCTTTTAAAGTAAGTTTATGTTCTCCGGCAACTAAATCTATTTGACTGGAAGTAAATCCCATCTTTTGATCGTCAATATAAATTTCGGCTGCATCCGGTAATGATGATATGATCACCACTCCGGGCAACTGCATCTGCTGTCTGCTTTCTCCAGGCTGCAAAGTAATATTTTCTACCATATCCTCTTTCACTTCTATCTCTTTTATTACATCAGTATAGCCAGCTTTTGAAAATTTAAATGTATAAGTTCCTGGCTTTAAGCGGAATTCCGTAGCCCTCTGATGTTTTAAAACAGGTGGCACATCATCTCTACCTATATAAATCCCACTCTCATTTAGCTCAAAAGTTACTGTCACTAAGCCTGCATCGGCATTTTCATAACCACCCTTAACTATTGTCATCACATAGGCGGTATTTGCCGTCAGCGTTAATGGAAATACATATTCCAGCTCTGCATAATCGGCATGCCGCAGAATCAGCGATTTCTCACCGGGTGATAGAAAAACATAACTTTTCCCGGTTTCACGCACTATGTCGATCGGTTTACGTGCCGAATCAAATTCCAGCCCCTTGATATCGGAATTGATCTGTACTCGGGCACAATATTCACCATTTGCATCGCGCTGATTATCCTGAATAAAAACCAGCGGATCCTTTTCCAGTTCGCGGCTGATCCGAAACTCTGCTCCGGACAGGATAGCTATACCGAGAAGCAGCAAGACTATTAATAATCTCCTCATTATCTATCTCCTTACATATTCATATTCAACAAACTACCAGATCCAGGCTCTTTACACCAGAGCTGCCTGGCAGTACTCTTAAGCTATTACTCTATTGAGAAATACCCATCACTAAAATCATAATCATCCGGATAAATGATCATATCGGAGTTGCATATTTTTATTCTATAATCATCGCCTGTTTGCAGTGCAAATGATACCGTCCAGGTTATACTTCCATCATTGACAGTATAATTTTGAATAGCTGTCCATAGTTGTGTCCCCTTATACAACAAAACATCAACCGTATTTGTATTAGGTCCCGGATCCCAGGTTATTGTATATTCCTGTCCCCGGTTAATTACTTCTCCACCATTGGGGTAAATTATTGTTAAGGGTGAAGGCATAATAGTATATACTGCCGTAGCAGTAGAGCTGGGACTGTAATTTGATTTAAAGGCTTTAGCTTTTAAAGTAGTCGTTGAGGATATCGATAATGGTGTTGTGTATTGAGTTGACGAAGATGTTGGATCAGATCCGTTTGTTGTATATCTGATTGTAGCGCTGCTGGTGGCACAGGTTATTGAAACAGTTTGAGGAGAATTATATGTACCCGCAACTGGATTGAAGGTGGGCGTTGCAACTGTCGGTAAAGTAATGGTATATGTTGCTGCTGCAGTAGAGCTGGAATTATAATTTGCTTTAAAGGCTTTAGCTTTTAAAGTAGTTGTTGAGGATATCGATAATGGTGTTGTATATTGAGTGGACGAAGATGTTGGATCATATCCGTTTGTTGTATATCTGATTGTAGCACCGCTGGTGGCACAGGTTATTGAAACAGGTTGAGGAGAATTATATGTACCCGCTATTGGATTGAAGGTGGGCGTTGCAACTGTCGGTAAAGTAATGGTATATGTTGCTGTTGCGGTAGAGCTGGGACTGTAATTTGATTTAAAGGCTTTAGCTTTTAAAGTAGTCGTTGAGGATATCGATAATGGTGTTGTGTATTGAGTTGACGAAGATGTTGGATCAGATCCGTTTGTTGTATATCTGATTGTAGCGTTGCTGGTGGCACAGGAAATTGTCACTTCCTGATCAGTATTATAATAACCACCTTGAGGATCATAAACAGGAGTTGCTGCTGGAAATGTATATATTGCACTAGTTACAGAGCTTTCTAACCAACCTGTTTTAAAGGCTTTTGCATTAATTGTCATCGGAAAATTAACACTTATCGGACTCGAATATATGGTCGAACTAATTGTTGGTGTACTTCCATCTGTTGTATATCGAATAATTGCTCCACTAGTTCCGCAGGTTATTGTTATTTCCTGTTCAGAAAAATATGTTCCTCCGGGAGGATAGATAATTGGGGTGGTGACCATTAGAGTGAAATTTATTGAAGTTTCGGCAGCCGTTGATTGATTCTGATCGGCCACAGCAGTGATAATATAAGTATAATTATTGCCCGAAGTCACGGAATCATCAGCAAAGTTTAATTGCGTAGCTGGCAGGACAGCATATTTAATTTGCCAGTCATTATTGTTTTCTTTACGGTCAATGTGGAAATTAATTGCCTCACCACTATATTGCCAATCAAGCTGTATTGTATTCTCATCTAATACAAAGGCTGTCAAATCAGTCACAGCACCCAGGTCAAATACCAGATCATAAGGATTATCCCTTGAAGGCATTTCACTGCAGGACTGCATTAACAGTATTATAAATAAGCAAAAGCAAAGTTTTCTCAACACTCCCTCCGTCTTTATTTATTCACCTATATCATAATTTGATTTAATCCGATTTCAGTCAACAGCTAATTTTCCAATCACTATGCACCAATTACCAATCACCGATTACCATATATTACTCATCAACTACTTTCCAATGTCAGCCTTTCTTAAAACCAATTCTTTCTAATTTGCCTTCAGTTTTTTAACTTTCTTACAGCTTTCTCCCAATTTCACAATTTCCCATTTTCACAATTTCTCTTCCATCATTGTCCATTATCCATCATCCATCGTCCATTGATTACACCCCCTCTCCCACTCAATCCCTCCCTGGTTATTATAGATAGCTAAATGTTAGAAATGTTACCAAATGTTACCAGAATGTTACCTCATAACTATAAACTATTATGTCAGTTACAGCAAAAAGTAACATTTTTTGCGTTTTTTGAATATATATACCCCAATTTTTACTTTTTTAAAAAAAGTCACCTAGTCACAATGTTATCTTTTAACCGATTACCGATCACTGCCGAACGAAGTGAAGATTCATCATTAATCGTTAATTATTAATCATAAATAAATTACTGTCACCAATCACCTTTTACCATTCACTGTTTTCAATTTTACATTTTACATTTTCAATTTTACATTCGGAGTAATCGAATATATA